>VXOZ01000007.1 GCA_009839775.1 Chloroflexota bacterium
CTCGGCGGTCGGACGGCCTGTCGTCGGGTCGCAGGTCGACCATTCGTAGAGCACCCAATGCGGATAGTCCCTAGCGCGGAGGACGGAGAAGATCTCGTCTAATTCCACGTCTCCCTCGCCCAGCACCTCCACGCACGCCGCATCGTTCACGGTGTCGCGCACGTGTACCATACGCAGCCGTGAATAGTGCTCCTCCAGCACCGCCACACCGTCGGCGCCGGCCCACATGGCCCAATTGATGTCCAAGCAGAGGCCAAGCGCACTGGCGTCAATCCCGGACATGATCCCGCGAAAAACCCGCGCTCCGTCCGCAAATTCGTGCTGGTGGTTGTGCAAGAGCGGCATCACACCCTTTGCAGCGGTATAGGCGCACAACTCCGTAAGGTGGGCTATTTGCACGCTGATCTCTGCTTGCGTCAGTTGCCCGTCCTGCTTCCGCCCCGTGCTGATGACGAGGTACTCGGCGCCGACGGCCCCGGCGAAGTCAGCGGCGGCACGCGCTTGGGGAATAGCCTTCTCGCGGGCAACAGTGGCGTCGTGCCAGGCTCCACCCACGTGAATACCCGCCGTCTTGAGGCCGTTGTCGTCCACCGCTCGCCGATAGGCCGCAATATCATCAGGGTCGTTGACGTAGGCGTAGCCAATCTCCAAACCCGCGTAGCCCGCTGCCCCCAAGTCTCTGCCAATGGTCGGCAGTATACCGCCAAGGTCCTGCGTCTCCCGCAACCATAGTCGCGCTTGACATCCGATCTTTGCTGCCATGATGCGAATGCTCCAATCAGATGAAACTACCGCCTTCTCGATGACAACAGGCTAAAGGCGCTTCGCTCAACTCACGAGGACTTGCGCTTGGGGCCAAAGGCTTCGTAACGTGAAGAGCGCGAGGTGCGATCTCCGCGCAATTGGTGTACCATGTGACTACTGTCAGTGACTAGTGTAAGTGACGGTAGTCACCCTAATCAGAGAGAATTGCGGTTCTTGGAGGATCGTGCAGATGCTGGATATCGTGCTGCGCTTGATTGGGTTCGTGGTGTGGGGATTCTTTTCAGGTCTTCCCTTCGTGATCGCGCCCATGATCGCCATACTGACCTGTCTTGCCATCATGCTTGCAGTCAAAGGGATCATGCGCCACACTTCCGGCAAATAGACCCTTCAGTCCACTTCGATAGAAACCCTGCCGCCAACATTCTCATTGGCCATTCCATGTTCGAGCGTCGTCCACGCCAGCAAAGCGCACTTGACCCGCAGCGGAAAATTGGCGACTCCCTTTAGGGCTTCAAGGTCTTCCATCTCTTCCGGCAGGTCTACGTCCTCGCCATGCATCATGGCTTTGAAGAGGTCCCCGATTTCGCGCACTTCCGCTTTGGATTTGCCTTCCAAGACCTCGCTCATCATCGAAGCCGCCGCGAGACTGATCGCACAGCCGGAGCCATCGAACCGCACCTCTTTCACGCGGTCGCCGTCGAACAGCACGAAAATCTCTACATCGTCTCCACACAGCGGATTGCTGCCCTCGGCTTCAATATCGGCATGCGGCGGCCTGCCCCGATTGTGGGGACTCTGGTAGTGGTCGAGGATGATTTCCTTATACAGATCGTTCAATTGCATGCCCGAACACCCTCTGTGCCTTATGTATGCCCTCTAGAAGCGCGTCGATCTCTTCCTCCGTAGTATAGGCGTAGAAGCTCGCGCGCGCGGTGGCGGGTACGTTGAACCGCCGCATGAGCGGCTGGCAGCAGTGGTGCCCCGCCCGCACTGCCACCGCTTCGCTATCGAGTATCTGCGCAATGTCATGCGGATGTACGCCGTCGAGCACGAACGAAACCACACCGGCACGAGTCTGTAGTTCCCAAGGCCCAAAGAGCTTGATACCAGATACCTCGCGCATTTGATCCAGCGCGTATTGCGTAATCTGTATTTCATGCTCACGCACGTTGGCCATGCCAAGATCACTCAGGTAGTCAACGGCTGCGCCAAGCGCAATCACGTCTGCGATATTGGGGGTGCCCGCTTCGAATTTCTGCGGCACGTCTGCCCAGGTTGATTCGGCAAGCATTACCTTGCGAATCATACTCCCGCCACCCATGAACGGACGCATCGCCTCCAGTAGGTGCGGCTTGGCATAGAGCACGCCCACGCCGGTGGGCCCCATCATCTTGTGACCCGAGAAAGCTAAGAAGTCGCAGTCCAACTCCTGGACATCCACCGGCATATGGGGGACGCTCTGGGCCGCATCCAGCAGCACCAACGCCCCGTACTTGTGCGCTTTCTTGATGATTCCCTTTACCGGATTGATGGTGCCGAGCACATTGGAGACGTGGGTAACGGCGATCAGTCGCGTCTTTTCTGTTATCAGTACGTCGAGCCCGTCCAGCATGAGACGGCCTTCATTGTTGACGCGCAAGAAGCGCAGCTCCGCTCCTTGCTCCTGCGCCAGCAACTGCCATGGCACGAGATTGGAGTGGTGCTCCATCTCCGAGATGAGAATCTCATCCCCGGCACGCACGTTGTCAGCGCCCCACGCGTAGCGCACGAGATTAATGGCCTCAGTGGTATTGCGGGTGAAGATGATGCACTCCGGGGAGGGGGCATTGATGAAGCGGGCGACTCTTGCGCGCGCATTTTCGTAAGCGGCAGTTGCTTGTTCACTCAAGGTGTAGATGCCGCGGTGCACGTTCGCGTTGTACCGCGTGTAGTAATGCACCAAGCTGTCAATGACGACCTGCGGCTTCTGCGAGGTCGCCGCGTTATCCAAGTACACCAGCGGCTTGCCGTGTACCTGGATCCCCAAGATAGGGAAGTCTTGCCGCACAGCGCGCACATCGTAGCCGACTTCGTCGGAGACGCCATTTTCCATCGTGCACAGTCCTATCTAACAAAAACGTATATGGTCAAGGCGGTCATCCCAAGTCCACCAAGACGTCCTGACCTTCGATCTTCACGTCATACACATTTACCGGCACAACTGCCGGGAAGCTCAGCGCGCGTCCCGTGCAGACATCAAAACGCGCGCCGTGTCGCGGACACTCCAGCGCCGTGCCGTCCAGTTCTCCCTCGCCCAGAGGCCCACCATCATGCGTGCAGATGTTATCGATGCAGTAGATGTCGCCATCTACGCGGGCAAGCGCCAGGCTATCTCCATCCACGTCAACGACGATTGCATGCCCTTCCGGAATCTCGTCAACCGACGCCGCTTTCACATAGTTCGCCACGTCTTAATCCTCTACCTGCCAGCCGGCCATCTTCTCTTGTACCTTGCCCGCAAGTTGCGCCTGCACGCCGTCAAGCGGCGTGTGCTGGATCACCTCGCTGAAGAAACCCTCCACTAACATGCGCGCCGCGTCGTTCTTATTCAGGCCATGCGCCATGACGTAGAAGAGTTCCTCCTGGTCCACTTGACCGGTCGCCGAGCCGTGGGTGCACCGCACGTCATCGTTATCGATTTCCAGAATGGGAATAGAATCTGAACGTGCGCGCTTGCTGAGGAGCAGATTGCGGTTCTCCTGGTACGCATCCGTCCGTTTCGACCCCTTACGAACGTTGATGACGCCGGTGAAGACGGCGCGCGAGCGGTCGCGGAGCGCACCCTTGATCAGCAAGTCGCTGGTGCTATATGGCGCCAAGTGATCCTGCATGGTCTTGTAGTCCATGTGCTGCGTGCCGTCGGTGAAGAAGAATCCCCGGTGAAACGTCTCAACCCCCGATCCGGCAAAACTGTTGTCTACGTAGTTCTTGATCAGTTTGCCGCCGGTGGCGGCGAGGATTGTAAGAAGGTGCCCGTCATTATCAACACGCAGCCGCTGAAAACCCAACTCGATGACGTGCCGTCCCCAGTCCTGAATCGTGACGTGGCGCACCTGCGCGCCATCCTTTGCGACCACCTCCGTCGCCGGGCACGAAAACGACTGCGCCTCAAGGGTCGGGCTGGCGTAACGCTCGACAAACGTGACCTGACTCCCTCGATCCGCTACCAGCAGGATGTGGGGGAAAACCGCGACATTCTCGGCATTCATCCAGACAAGCGCTTGGATCGGGAGTTCTACTGTCGTATCCGGCGGCACGTAACAGAAAATGCCCCCTGAAAAGAAGGCCCCGTGCAGCGCGGGAAACTTGCCGTCATCCGGCGTCACGATCCGGCCGAGGTATGGCTGCACAAGCTCCGGGTGGGTGTGTACCGCCTGAGCCAAAGGCGCGAGGATGACGCCCTGTGCCTGCAACGCTTCGTCCAGCCGCGTAAGCGCAATTTCCGAATTGACCTGCACCGCCATGCCGCCCCAGGCATCGCCGGTTTCGCTGTGGGACCGAAGCGATTCCGGCAGGTCTGCCTCACAAGCGGCCTCGATGCCGGCAGGCATGTAAAGCAACAAGTCTTCTAGTTGTAGCTCTCGATAGTCTGTGCGCCGCCAATCCTCATCTCTCAGTGTGGGCAGCGCCGTCTCCACATATGCCTCCCACGCCTTCTGGCGCAAGTCCCGCACCCAGTCCGGCTCTTCACATGCCCGAGAAATCTCCTGCCATGCATCTGCCGTAATCCCTTGCAGGGCAGTCAATGGAACTTGATCAACTGACGATTGACTCACGCTACCTTTTCCTGACTTCTGTACTGCATAGCTGCTTTACTCACGAGGCGGAATCCATCCGCTCCTCACACGAAATAGCCTGTCCAGGACTTCCTCCAGCATCAACACCTACGGCTCACATCAAGCGCTTTACAGCAATTGCGCCAGACAAGAGGCACGGCTCGCCATGCTTCTTCGTCTGGCGCAATAGCTGTAAAG
>VXOZ01000473.1:0-2569 GCA_009839775.1 Chloroflexota bacterium
CTCCATAGACGACTTTCAGCGTTGGCTGGCCTCGCCGCCGGAGAGGCCTTTCGTCGTCGCAGCGGATTCTCCCGACGATGCCCGCGCTTTTGCGTGCCACCTTGTCCGAGAGGCAGCCTCGGAAACAGACGAACCTAACGCCGGTGCGCTTGTGTTCGATACGCCCGAGGCGGTCCGTCGGTTTCGGCTGTCCAATGCAGTGCCGCGTGTGGCGATCATCCACAATGATCGGGTCGAGGCGGAACTTGGGGAATTCTACCGGCACTGCAATTGCATCATCGTGCGGCCGGGCAATGATGTGGACCGCAAGCCCGACATCAGACTCGGACTTCCGGGCTGGCAGGAGTTTTCCGATGCGCTGGTAGCGATGGAACTATCCCAGGACGATATCGACAGGTTTGCCCGGGAGTCAGGTCGCTCGCCCGCCGTTCTGCGTCGACGTCTCTCCGAAATCCCACACATTCGAACCCCTGACTGGGCGAAAGCCCAGATCGCCAGAAAGCTGTTGCCGGCCGCACTGGTCGGAGCCTGGCGCAACGATTCTTGTGCCGACCGTGAGATCGTCCGCCGTCTGGCAGGGACGGATGATGACGGCGAGGTCGAAAACCGTGTCGTGGAGTTGTTGGCTCTGCCGGATTCGCCGCTCTGGTCGATAGCGGCATATCGGGGGGTAGTGTCACGGCTCGATGCCCTGTTCGGCATCGCCAAATTCGTGACCGGGCCCGATCTTGACAACTTCTTTTCCGTAGCGGACCGAGTCCTTTCCGAGCGCGATCCCGCGCTTGACCTGCCGGAAGACGAAAGATGGGCCGCCCCATTTCATCACCAGACCCCCGATCACTCGCCAGCTCTAAGAAAGGGCATCGGAGAAACGCTTGTGCTCCTTGCGGTACATGGAGACACCCTGTTTCAGAGACGGCTAGGGGTCGACATTCAGGCGCGGGTGTCTTCCCTCGTCCAAAAGCTGTTGACGCCTCTTACGACGGATAGGCTACTAACGCATCTCAACGACTTGCCAGCCTACGCGGAAGCAGTACCGGACACATTTTTGAAACTCATCGAAGCCGATCTCGAAAACTCCGAACCGGCAGTCTTCGGGCTGATGAAGCCGATCAATAGTGGCCCGTTCGGAATAGGACAGCAGCGGACCGGATTGCTGTGGGCCTTGGAAGGACTCGGCTGGAAGCATCTCGGGCGAGTCAGCCAGATATTCGCGCGGTTATCCGTGATCCCGATTGACGATAACTGGGTCAACCGGCCGATTGCCAGTCTCGAAGCGTTCTATCGTTCCTGGCTGCCGCAGACATCGGCCCCGCTTGACGAACGGGTGCGATCTTTACGGATGCTGACGGAGCGCTATCCGGCTGTCGGCTGGCAGGTTTGCATTGCTCAGTTGAAGACGGGTCCCAAATTCGCAACCCCAAGCTATCGCCCCCATTGGAGCGGCGATGCGTCGGGTGCCGGCCGCAGCATAACTCCCGAGGAACAACGCATCCGTTTCAGACACGAGGCGCTCGACCTTGTCCTCTCCTGGCCCGATCACGATCACGGGACGCTCGGCGAGCTTGTAGAGCTATTTCATGATTTTGGCGACGAAGAACGGAGCCGGGTCTGGACTCTGATTGAGGATTGGGCCGTTACCACCCCGGACGACAAGGCCAGGGGTGCTGTACGCGAACGGATTCGTCGGCATGTCCTTACCCGCCGCAGCCGTCTGCACGGAGTGAGTGAAGAAGCATTGGACCGGGCGCGCAATGCGTATGGCCGATTGGAGCCCGGCGATCCCGTTGTTCGGCATCATTGGCTGTTTTCCGGTTCCTGGATTGAACCGTCGGCCGACGAAAACGACGAAAACCTCGACTACGACGCACATCACGAGAGGATAGACCAACTCCGCCACGACGCCATGAAGGAGATCTGGCGGGAACGCGAGTTTGAGGGCGTGACCGCGCTTCTTGCCGATTGCGGCGCGCCCACGGTCGTAGGAGCATGCCTGCAGGCCCACATCGTGGACACCGAGGCCCGTGCTGATTTTCTCAACCGCTGTCTTTCCGTCACCGGTCGCTCGCGAGAGATGGTGGAGTTGTGCGTCAGCGGTTTTCTCCGGGCAGTAGGCGACGATGTTCGCGGTGCTTTACTCGGATCAACTACCAAGGGTGACGATGCGAGCAGGACCGCCAGGCTTTACAGACTGGCACCTGTCCGCGGTCATACTTGGAGACTCCTGGACGGGCACAGCAGCGAAGTTCAGGATCTATATTGGCGAAAGGTCATGCCTGACTGGATTGGGCACACAGAAAGCGAATTGACCGAACTTTTGGACCGCCTTCTGAGTGTGCAGCGTCCGGGTCCTGCATTCTTTGTAGCGCGTTTCAACTGGACCAAGATCGAAACATCAAGGTTGAAACGCCTTCTACTCGAAGTCGGTACCGTGAATGCTGAACCCTCTGACCTATACGTCCCGGAAGCTCACGAGATCTCGAATGCCTTTAGCGAGTTGAACAGTCGGGAGGGAATTGATCGAGACGAGATGGTGCGACTGGAGTTCATGTACTTCCCGGTACTCGAT
>VXOZ01000473.1:2579-4766 GCA_009839775.1 Chloroflexota bacterium
GAATTGCAGAGTCCCCCATCGATTTCGTTCGGATCCTGGCCCTGAGGTTCGATGAGCGCGATGACGATTGTCAGGATCCGCCCGAGTGGCGAATTGAAGATCCCGAAAAACGGCGAGGGCTTGCGACAAGCGCCTATGGCCTTCTTGAACGCTCTAGCCGGATACCCGGGACGGTAGAGGATGGCACTGTCGACGAGGAAGAGCTACAACGGTGGATCGCGGAAACACGGCGGCTCTGTGCGGAATTCGGGCGCGCCGGAGTCGGAGACGAATATATCGGCCGATTGCTATCGAGAGCGTCGAGCGGTGAAGACGGAATCCAGCCTTCGTTGGTCGTATGCAGGGCGCTGGAAGCAATCGGGTCATCGGAAGCCCGCTCCGGATTCGCCATTGGTATCGTTAACGGTCGTGGTGTCACCGTGCGCAGCGTCGGGGAAGGTGGAAAGCAGGAAGGCGAGCTTGTACGACAATACAGAAACTGGGCCAAGCAGCGGTCTCCGGAGTTCCCCTTCGTCGGAAGCATACTGGAGCATATTGCAGCCGATTATGAACATTGGGCACAGTGGGAAGACGAGCAAGCGCAGGTCCAGCAAAGACTCGGGTGCTGAGCGGGTCCTGTGGAGAGAGCTCCAGTTCTGGCGGTCATTTGGACACCGGGTGCTGCGAGATCGTTCGGCACATAGTCGTATGTGTCCACAGCAACGACGAAACTGGTATTTGATCGCTCACTCCAGTTGTTCCACACCATCTCAAATCGGGGCGCATGGTCATGAATGGCTATATGGCGGCCGTGCTCATGCGGCAGCCAGCAGCGTGCGGCAGTGATACAGTATTCCCCGCGTACCTTGACGAGATTCCGGTTAACGGATAGTTCCTCTAAACAATCCATAAGGGTCTGTGGGCGCTACAGGTATTCCGTAACATCCCAATTTCTTGCAGAAATCGGATGGCCTCATTACCTGAGTGCGAATGCGTTGCATTGACACTTTGGAACGAATTTGCTCGTACCTCTTCAAGAATTTTCTATCGCAAGTAAAAAAGATCTCAATTCCGAACGAGTCGCACAGCATAAAGTGCCAAGCATCTCGAAATTGACCCTTTCCAGTGAAGTATTGGAGAATTTCTGCATGTCCGCCAATGTTCATTGAGCAGTCTTTGTCTTCTGTAGGAAAAGGGAACCCACGGACCTTGGACAAGGTATATTTCATACGAGCACATTCAAATCCCAAATCCTTGTATTTGATTCCATGATCGATATTGACGCACCCTAAATGGTCAGAATGCTTACTGGGGCTTCTCTTTTTTTCTTCTTCTATCGTTGGAACTTTGTATAAATCTATCTGGCCATTTCTCACTAATTCGCATATCGCATTGATGTAGGGAATTTCTGTACGTTGGTCATTCGTAAAGGGCGCCTCCATCGGACCATAAAATCCTTGATCGATCACTCCTGTTCCCCATTTTGCTTTGCCAGTGGAATACCAAGCCCCTCGCTCTATTTTGCAAATCTGGGCTACTACGGTGTCGAAAGTTGCTGAAATTGGAGGACGGACCCTGTGCATCCGCGAGCGGACAAGCACTTTGTTGCTTCTGCCATGACTCTTTCGGGCCCATCGATGAGCCCGTTGCAACCAGCGATTTCTGGTGGAGTCAGAAAGAAAAAGGCCAAGCATTACCTCAGCCCCAATATCGACTGGGTGGGCGGCAGGCGGGGATTGACAAAACGGGGCCGAGAAACCAAGGCGTGGGGATGTTCTGCATCAGCGGTGTGCTTTCTGGCGTGCTCTCTGCCGAGGTGTTTGGCGATCAATCTGGCGGGAGAGCCATTCCGTTACATCAAGGGGCGATTTATACAGTATATGGTTGCCGGATTGTGTAGTCACGATGTCGATACGATAACCGTCTCAGGCACTTTTGAAGGAATTGCCGAGAGGCAGTGCGGTAGGCCGTCTTGGAGTTCGGATCGGCTATCGCGCTTTCGCGATTGGGTCGGTCACTTCGTGGATGGACGCGGGCGTTTGACATGCCCTCGCCAGCACACTCCTGTGCTCTGAGGACGTTTAGCGAATTCGGCGGCCGATTACCGGCACGTTCCTAAGCTCGAGCGCGATTCCCCTCATAGCCATCGCAATGCTCGTCCCGGCGCGCTCTGCCGCAGCCTCGACCTCGTGGTCCCCGACATGGGCG
>VXOZ01000415.1 GCA_009839775.1 Chloroflexota bacterium
CGGTAGTCCTGCGCAAGGTAATTGAGCATACGCTCCGTTGCCGTATTCGGATCGCGCAGGCCCTGTCGGCCATACCGCGAAATCCACCAGCGCGCCAGAGCGCCTTCGGCGTCAACCACCTCGTTCAGACAGTCCGTCCCGGAGCGCCAGCGCTCGCTTTGCGGGCCGCGGCGTTTGCTATTGATCGCCAGCACCGTTTCCCAGGCAATGAGGGCCGCGAGCGCGTCGGCACTTTCGCTGCGCAGAGCCGTATCAATGACGATCTCGTTGCGCGGCGGTTCATGGTAGCGGGACGTCCAGCCCCTGGGCACTGTGCCAAAGGTCACGCTGGGTGCTGCTTCAGCGAACCAGCCGTAGAATATCCGGCCGAGAGATGTTGTCTGAAGCGCCTGCAATGCCCGGCCAAGGCGGGGATCTATCCTTTGGGTAGGAGTTGGGGTAGGCGTTGGCGTAGGAAGGACAGTAGGCGTTGGAATGGGCGTTGGCGTCGGCGTCGGCGTTGCGATGCCGCCACCCGGCGCGTAGTCGTGCTCCCACGCAAAGCGCTCGGTATTCAGCCGTTGCTGCAGTCCGTTTGGACCGTTGATCCAGGTGCGATAGCCGTCCGTGAAGGCAGTCCGGTTATCCTGCTTGCGCCAGACCAAGAGACCGCCGGTCGTTTGCTGCTCGCTATCGCCATTGGCGTTGTAATGTTCGTTCTCAAGGCATTCGCCCACGGTTTCGTGACCGACGAGATCCCGCAGCGTCTTGAAGCCCAGCACAAACTGGCAGTCCACGCTTGCAGCGACGGAGGTGGCGGAGAGAAGTGCCAGGCCAAGGCCTAGCACAAGTATTGTGAAAGGTCTCTTCACGCCGTGTTCGCCCCTAGTCTGCGGTCAGAAACCGCGCGCTGGTCCCGGCGAATAAGTCTCTCTTCATTCTACGCCCTGCCGCCATTGGTGCAGCATCTCTGCGCCCACGGTGCCTTCGAAGACATGGCCTTTGTCGAACTGGTGGACCATGAGGTTGTCCGGCTGGCCGGAGGCGGCGTAGGCGTTGCGGATGCGGGCAAGTCCGCGTTCGGCCCACTCGTAGGGAATGAGCTTATCCTGCAGGCCCCACTCGATGACCATCGGCCGCGGCGCGATGAGGGAAAAGACCTCCGGTGTGTCGCCGTAGAGCAGCAAGCTGGGGATGAGCTGGGAGCCGCACTGGTGCAGGTTCTGGTAGCGTTCCTGGTACATGTTCAAACAACCGGAAGGCACGCAAGCCTTGATGCGTGAGTCCATGGCGCTGATCATCATCGTCATGCGCCCGCCGTAGGAGAGACCCGCCGCGGCGAGCTTTTCAGAATTAACAAAGGGCAGCGATTGCAGCACATCCAATGCCGCGTGCAGGTCGCAGAGCTGGTAGCCGACCACGGTGCGGCCCAGCAGGGTAGCGGCCATGTAGTTGCGGCAGCAGTAGTCCGGCTTGGGGTCGGGATAGTGCGGCTGGCGCTCGCCAAAGCCGCGCAGATCGGGCGCGAGCACCACATAGCCCTGCTCGGCAAAGCGGTGGCCTAAGTCGTACTGCAGGCGCTCCACTTCCTCGGTACGCTCCGGCGTATCTTTGATGCCGACGATACTGTCTTTGCCGAAGCGGCCGTGGCCGTGCAGGCAGAGGATTGCGGCTGCCGGCTGCACGGCGGACACGCCTTTGGGCACCAGGAGATACGCTGGCACCCAGACCGCTGCTTCGGTCTGGTAGCGAATCTTGTGGCGGGTGTACGAACCGCAGTCCACCTCTTCTTCATACTCGACCACAAGGGCGGCACGTTCCGGCAGGATGCCCAACAGGCTCAGCACCTTGGCGCGAAAACGCTCCTGCCAGTCGCGGAGCTCCTCGGTGGTAGTACCGGAGAAGAGCATGGTCGGTTCTGCTTCATCGATGTGCTGGGAGAGATCGTATTCAAAGGCGAGCGGGCGCATGGTAAATGTGCCTCCTAGTTTTGGTAAGGGTGGTCAACATACGGTCATGTCTTTGCTAATTATAGATTCCCACGAGCGAGGAAAAGACGGAGTGATGCATTAATAGCTCGTGCGACGCTTGGTCTTTGCGCCTCACTAGAGTTCGGAGGAGGGCTTAAGCGAAAGAGACGGGATGCTCACCGGTAGAGTCTTGTGGCTCTGGATTCCGGCTTTCGCCGGAATGACGGTCCTTACGGTTGAGCTATCCGAGTTGACGACCTGTCATGCTAAAGGTGGTTTCTCTTCCGCCGGTTCGGTGATGTTCGTGGGTGTGGGGCGCGCGCCGAAGTCGCGCCAGCCCCAGTCGAGATGAATGCGCGGCAGGTCGAACTCGTAGTACCAGCGGATGCTCACCGGCCAGCCGTCGGGAGCGTAGTAGGCGTAGAACAAGGCCGATCGGCCAGGTGCTTCCTCTAGGAGCTTTACCGGCGTCAAGTCGCGAAAGAGTGCCATATCTTCTTCGATTTCCAAATACTGTAAGAGCGCTGCTTCGTATTGCTCGGCCGCATTGGGGCGTAGGGTTGTCAGGTCAACCGATTCATGGGAGTTCCACACCGGCAGGCTCGGGTCCGGCGCATCACTGCCGTCGGCACAGTTAACCCAGACCGGCGTGCTCCACGCGTATTCGCCGTCGGTCTGGCGGAGGCGCACGTAGTAGGCGCTCGCGCGCAGAGGCCGGGTGTCGGTGTAGCCGATTGACGAGTCAAGCTCACCGGGAAACCAGGAAAACAAGCAACGGTCGCCACGAATCAGGTCCATACGCTCGATTGGCGCGCAGCCGTGCGCGACAACGCGCAAATCCACGTCTCCAGACGACGTGACAAGACAGCCGGCGGGTTCCCCATTCGCGCTCACGTCCAGAATGATGCGCGCGCCGGTCGTGGCAAACGTACGCCGGTCCTGGATCGCTTGCCAAATCGCCTCCCGTTCGCAGGCTGGGGCGTAGACCCCGGCCACTTGACCGCTGCCGAAAGCCGTATCGCGGATATTGAGTTCGTGGTTGAAGCGTCCCCGGAAGCAGTGAGCCGACATGGGCGCGCCGAGTGTCGGCAGGTGCACGTCGCTGGAGCCGATGACGGCGGGATGGTAGCCATGCCGCAGCGCCCGCTGCAGCACCCACTCGAATGCGCCGTGACCGCTGGTGACTTCCAGCAACGGCGCTTCCTCAGTGGGATAGGCCGTCCAGTTGGGTGGGCCGCCGCCAATGTGGGCTTCCAGCAGCACGTCGTCGCGAGAGCCATAGGCGGCCATCACGTCGTCCATGGATGCTTTCATGGGTAGATGGGTGGCTTCTTGCGCCCGAAAGACCACGTTGCGGTCTCCGCCTACACCCGGATGCGCCTCATAGGCGAGGAAGGGAACGTAGGTACCCGGCTCGTCGTTGGCGCGAAAGGCATCCTGGTGCGCCTGCCAGACCTCGGGACGGTCTTCGTCATTAGGCGCGGACATCGGCCCCGGCGAGCAGAAATCCAACCGTCCCACCTGCCGCGCTTGCTCATGGCGACGGGCGGGATGTACTTTGAAGTTCGGTTCGCTCATCAGCGCTAGCGTCGTATCGCCCCAACTATGGCAGTGCAACTCGCCCCAGTAGAGGTGCTGCGTAGGCTCCGCCTCGCAGAGCACGGGATTGCTCAGCGCCTGCAGGCCGCTCTCCTCGTCCGTGGCGGTAAAGCGGTAGAGATCCGGCCGACTAAGGCGCACATTTTCGACAATCAGAATCCCCTGGTCCCGCGCGGTAAACGTGACCGTTGGCGGGAGTGTGCCGCTCGTTCCGTCGGGGCCGATAAGCGCAACTGTTCCCCGGTAGCGGTCGCACACATTGCGATGCCGGTCGAAGGCAATAAGGTGGAGGGCGAACGGTTCGTCCGGCGCGACCACGGAGGGCCCGAGCACACGCAGCAAGTCGGCGTGGGGTTCGGCAGTGATGCGAATAGTCGCGGGGCTGCACGCCAGCGTGCGGTACGTGCCGGCGCCGGTGCGGTCTACGGCAGAGACAAACCGTCCGAGTGTTGTGGAATCATAGACCTCGCTGCCTGCGCCGCCCTGCCGCCGGTCGCCGATCCGCAAGGTGAAGCGGTCACCCGGCGCGAGCGCGCCGTCCGTCACAACCACCTGGGCAAAGCTCGGCCGGTGGGACTGGTTGAGCGAGTTTACCACCAAACGCAGCCGCGCCGCCGCGTTCGACTCCAAAGTGACGTAATCCCGCCCGCGCGGGTTATAGTCCTGCACGCGGTGCCCGAGCAAGAAGCCGTGGCGCTGGAAGAGGAAACCGCCCCCAGCCTGCACGGTCTCGCGGACGGTCACTATCAGTTCCCAGGTACCAACCTTGCCGGCTGGCAGGGTGAGCGCCAAGCCGCGATCAACCACGCCGTCTTTGCCATGGAAAGCCGCGTCGCAGCGATCACGTTCAGCGCCGGGCTCCGGCTGGATTTCGATCGAGACCCACTTTGCGTTGGCGCGTGCCACGTCTCGCCTCCCCGGTGCAGAGTAGAGATGACTGTGGTGCAGCAGGCAGGCACAGCGTGTTCTAGTGACCACGCCCGCTGCTTCTCGTAGCACGTCAATAGTAACAAAGCGGGTGCGTCAGCGCACCGACCACCCGCTATTGGCATTGTCGAAAGCAACTGCAATCAGAGCCGACGAAGGGATTCGAACCCATAGCCTGCGGTTTACAAAACCGCTGCTCTGCCATTGAGCTACGTCGGCGCGTGCGCCGCGCGCCTAACCGCGTCTTGGTTGTGTAAACCACGCTGTGTAAACC
>VXOZ01000054.1 GCA_009839775.1 Chloroflexota bacterium
GTTGTAAGAAAGTTGCTAAACGTGATAAGTCGATATCGATGTAGTGATTGAGCGATATCATTGGCTTCGCCCGGCAAGTACGTCTGCTGCGAATTCCACTGGCCCATAACTTCATCAAAGTATGTTTCTTCGGAGTTTCGTAGAGCTTGAAAACGTGCCTTGCGCTCTCGCGAAGGCTCCAACTTACCGAAGTCTGCCAAGTTGTGACACATCGCTAGTACCCCTTCGGATTCTCGTTGAGTCTGCTCAAACAGTTTCTCAGCGAGATGATGCCTCAAGCGATTGGTGTTCCCATCAAACTCGACACAGGTAACATGCGTTGGCTGTCGCCACTTGGAGTTCTCCCGGACCCGGGAGAACTCGATCATGGATGCGTAGAAGTCGTGAATTGCAAATGCAGATGGGCCTGGCCCAGTCCCCACATCCAAAGCGTTTACTCCGTTCCTACCCATCGGAAGACAATGTCTCTTCACGAGTAGCTTCAATGCAAACCACGTTCGGACATATCGGTCAAGCAAGTGAAGCCACGCGTAAGCGCACGCAGCTCCGGGCATTTCATAGGTCTTCCTTTCGTTGCACCGGCTAATCACTGCCGGCGCAGCACACCAAACGTCTGCGGCTTCTTCTGCTGTCCGAACCCATTCCCTCAATAGTGACGATAGAGCTGTTGCTAATTCATCGAACTTTCTTGAAATGGTCCGCTGAGTCATTAGCCACGTTAGGAAGTCGGCTCCTTCCTCTTTCAACAAACTGGTCCAGCCCTGGTTTTGGAAACTCAAGATTTCCTCTGATTTCTTGTTTGCTAGCTTAGATTCTGTGTATTCGCAGGTTGGTTCAACTGGCCCTAACTCGGACTTCCCCCGTGTTCATCTTTGAAGCCCTTGGGGTCAACTCGATCAGCGAGAGTACCATGCAGAAGTTGCTGATCGCGACTAAAACGTGTCTTGCCAAAGGAGAGTGCGCACGCTTGTTCCAAGCAATCGGGCGCATTCAGCTAACCCTTATCGTATCACTGTATAACGGGAATTGTGGTATCATACCAGCTAAGGTCACGCGGGACACGTGATCGGGAAAGTCAGAAGAATTTTGAAAGAGTGAGGCACGACGTATTGTAATGAATTGTCCAACATGTGGGAGTTTGAACAAAGGCAGTAGCCTTATATGTGTGGCCTGCGGACACACGCTGGAGTCGCTAAAATCCGCAATCGGTACCCCCCTTCAGGCTAGTAAGCCGCATCGCCTAATGATCTTCATCGATGCGGCCAACATTGAACGACAAGCCCGTGACATCGGCATCATGCGCGTGCCGTGGCATCTGATCCGGGACCAGCTCCGAGGAGACGATACGCTCCTGGGAGCGTATTATTATACCGGCACGGACCTGCGCGTGGAGGGCTTTCGCCAGCAACTCGACTATCTTGTGACCCACGGCTTTCGTGTGGTCCACAAGCGTTCGAAGGAACTACCGGGCGGAGGCTACAAAGGCAATCTCGACATCGAGATGTCGCTGGACATGCTCGATTTCGTGGGGTTCTATGACAAAGCCTTTGCGCTGACCGGAGACGGGGACTTCATTCCCGTGTTTTCGCGCTTGCGCGACCGCGGCGTGCAGGTCATGGTGGGCAACTTTGGCGTGGGCAGCGATCCCGGCTTGAAGCTGGTTGCGGACGGATACATCGACCTTGGACTGCTGCTCTCGCTGGTGATCGAGCATGAGAAGCTGCGTACGGAACAGGCGCAGTTCGATCAGCCGGAACTGCCGCTCGGTGAGACCTTGGATACGCACGTTGACCGCAACATGCTGGCCGCCCGGCTCTATAGCCTGGGACGCAACGCCTTCGACCGCAACGAATTGTCGCGGGCGCTGAACCACTTTTCGCAGGCGGTGCGCTTGATGCCGGGTCAGATGCGCTACCGGCACCGACTTGCCCTCACCTTGACCGCTCTGGGGCAACACATCGATGCAGCCAACGAACTCGAAGACTTGGTGCGCCAGCAGGATGACGACGCGGAAGTCTTCTATGACCTCGGCCAAGTGTACGAAAAGCTGGGCGCGCCGGATAAGGCCCTGGAAGCCTATACGCGCTGCGGCAATTTGGACAGCCGGTACAAGGACGTGCAGTCGCGCAAACAAGAGTTGGAGCGCGCAACCAAGAGCAGCAACGGCCAAACGACACGCGGCGAAGACGCCACGCGTTCGCGTGGACGCGGGACCCGGTCGCGGCAGACCACTACACCTACCCGACAGCCACGTGCTTCGACAGGCTCAGCACGAACGGAATCTCGTACGGCGCCGCCACGAACGGAATCTCAAGCCGCACCGGATACGGCTGCTCGCGAGAGCGGGGCGCGCAAACGGACTCAGCCTGAGCCGCGCAAGGAAAAAGAAGAGAAGGCAGCCAAAGAACCGGCGATAGCACTGTCTTCTGCATCTGCAGGCATGGCGCAGGCGTTCCAACACATGCTGCAAGGAGAACACCAGGAGGCGCTGACCGTTCTGGAACAGGCGGCGCGGCAAGAGCCGGAAAACCTCGATGTCGCCCTCGCTTTTGCGCAGCAGCTTGCCGTCACCGGCGAGCACACGCGCTCCGCCATGATGGCGGAGCAACTGGTGCTGGACAATCCCCAAAACTGCGCGCCGGTTGCGGTGCTCGGCCGCATTTGCTACGAGCGGGGCAAGTTCCAGGATGCGCTCGAGCAGTTTACGCAGGCCCTCCAACTGGCAAAGCAGGCGGACGATGTCCCCGCGCAAGCTTTCCTCTATCGCATGCTCGTCTGGACGCATTTGGAGACCGGCAATGAAGCCGAAGCCTTGGCGGCAGGTGAGGCGGGACAAGCCGTAGCGCCTGAGGACCAACAGTTGCGCCGCCTCGTTGACCGCGTGAAGGGCGCGCAGCCACAGAATTCATCCTCTGAACCATCGCTGGATGGTGAGACTGAGGAAGCGGATGTGGTAGTGGCTGTCTCGCCGGATTCTGAAGACAGTGCTCCCACCGAACAGGCCGCTGCAGCCGCCAGCGCCGAGTAAATTCACTCGCAGGCGGTGCCCTTGTCCCCACTCACGCCTAGGAGACCTTTGCATAACCCCGACGTGCAGGGGAGAAAACTCTCTCTGGGGAGAGAGGGCCGGGGTGAGGGGAAATCGGTGCCAATCCAGCCCAATTCCAGCATTTTGGCAGAGATACGCAAAGGTTTCTGCCTGGGGAGCGTTCGCGGTTAACTAACGAGGCGAATCCGGCTGACAAGCATGTGAGGGAAGCCGGATCACCGGGTTGGCTGTCTCCGGGCAGGTTCGCCGCGAGTCCAATCATCCCATCTCTTGCTAAAGGGCTCAGGCAGCCAGTATCATGTTAACTAAGTGAATTAGTTAACAATAGTTACACCTATTGGGCGAGAGCGCTATGCGTATTTCGATGAAAGCGGACTATGCCGTCCGCGCCGTGGTTGACTTGGGGCACCGCTACGGTCAGGGGCTGGTGCAGAGCGCGGAGATCGCGCAGCGACAGTTTATACCCGAAGCCTACCTGGACCAATTGCTGACGGCACTGCGCAAAGCCGGCATTGTGCGCAGCCTTCGCGGGCCGCAGGGCGGTCACGAACTGGCGCGGTCGCCGGATCAGATCACCATGGAATTGGTTGTATCTACGCTGGAAGGGCCGTTCACGCCGGTTGAATGTCTTGAGAATATCCCGTTCTGCGCGTTGGTAACGGGATGCGGACAACGTGAAGTGTGGCAAGAGGTTCAGTCGGCGGTACAGTCGATCTTGAGCCGCCACACCGTTGCCGATCTGGTCGCCCGCGAGAAGGAACGGCGCGAGCGCATCGTATACTATATCTAATGCCTAATGACGCAAAGGGATGGAGGAGGAACGCATGAGTAAGGTCGCCAAACGGCGCAGTCTTTTCACACCGGAACAGGTGCAACGGTACAGCCGCCACATCATCTTGTCCGAGGTTGGCCCGATCGGCCAGCGCAAGCTAATGAATGCCAAGGTTCTGCTGCTTGGCGCGGGCGGACTAGGCTCACCTGCGGCGCTCTATTTGGCTGCTGCGGGCGTGGGCACGCTGGGTATCGTAGACTTCGACGAGGTGGACTTGAGCAACCTGCAACGTCAGATTCTGCACGGACACTCCGACGTCGGTCGGCCGAAAGTGGCCTCCGCACAAGACCGCTTGCGCGAGGTAAACCCCGACGTCAACGTGGTTGCGCATACCGAGCATCTCAACTCGGACAACGTGATGGAGGTGTTCGCCGACTACGACGTGATCGTGGATGGCACGGACAATTTCCCCACGCGGTACCTTGTGAACGATGCGGCACTCTTCTTGAATAAACCGGTAGTGCACGGCAGCATCTTCCGGTTTGAAGGCCAGGCGACGGTGTTCGAACCGGGCAAAGGCTGCTATCGTTGCCTCTACCCGGAACCGCCGCCACCCGAAATGGCGCCGTCGTGCTCTGAGGCGGGCGTATTAGGCGTATTGCCCGGCATCGTGGGATCGATCCAGGCGGTGGAGACGGCAAAAGTGCTCCTTGGCATCGGTGACACGCTCGTCAACCGCCTGCTGCTCTTCGACGCGCTGGCGCTGAGCTTCCACGAGGTCAAGCTGCGCCGCGATCCCGCTTGCCCGGTCTGCGGCGACAATCCGACGATTACCGAACTGATCGACTACGAGGCCTTCTGCGGCATGCCGGCGGTGGAGCAGACGCTGGACGTGACCTCCGGTACGGCGACGTAGTGC
>VXOZ01000411.1:0-2310 GCA_009839775.1 Chloroflexota bacterium
GACCGCGGACGCGGCCCCTCTGACCGGCGCGGCCCGCCGCGTGGCGGCCGGGGTCCCCGACGCTACGACCGTGATCGCGACCGTGCGCCCGCGGGAGCGGAGCGTGGCCGAGAGCGAGGCGGCGAGCGCGAAGCACGGCAGGACGATGGTGATGGCGAATCTTCCGGATCCTCAGGGAGAAAGTGGTAGAAGTCATGTCTGCAACGAGCTCTGAAGCTCTCAGAGTTGCCGTTTGCGGCATCTTTGGCCGTGTGGGTACAACGGTGGCCAACGCCGTGGCGCGAGAGGACGGTCTCGCGCTGGTTGGCGGCGTCGACATCATCGCCTCTGACGACGGCTTTACCGCCGCAAACGGACGGACGGTCATCACAGACACGGACTTGTCGGCGCTGCTGTCGCGCACCAAGACAGACGTTATCATTGATTTCACCCGTGCCGACGCGGCCCGCGTAAACATCCGCACAGCCCTTGAACACGGTGTCCATGCCGTGGTCGGTACCACCGGCATGGAGATTGCTGAGATCGAGGAGTTGGGCGAGGTGGCTGCGGCCAATGACCTGGGGCTGGTGGTGGCGCCGAATTTCGCGTTGACCGCCGTGCTCATGATGCATGTCAGCAAGCTCATCGGTAAGCACATGGACTATTGCGATATCGTTGAGTACCATCACGAGCGCAAAATCGATGCCCCGTCCGGCACTGCGCTGCAAAGCGCCATCGATATTCGCGAGGCGCGGGGCAGCGACTTCATATCCGTGCCCACGGAGAAGGAGACGCTCGTCGGCACCCGCGGCGGCGTGCACGGCGGTATCAACGTGCACGCAGTGCGGCTGCCGGGCATGGTGGCGCATCAGCAGGTCGTGTTCGGCGGCTTAGGGCAGACGCTCACCATCCGCCAGGACTCCACGAGCACTGAATCCTTTGTGCCCGGCGTGCTGATGGCCGTGCGCGCAGTACAGAACCTCAAAGGCCTGACCCACGGCCTGGACGCGCTGCTCGGACTGGCGTAGGGTATTCTGAAGTAGGATTTCCAGTAGCACAGGATTGCATCCTGTGCTACTGTTGCATTGACACTGCGCCGCTGGGTATAGGATTGCATTCAGCCGAGCTTCTTACTGCGGTGCACGTGCCGACGCCGACTTATGACCCGCTGATGGTGGTTTCCCGTTGGCAGGCGACCGGCAAAGAGTAAAGATTGCAGAGGGGTGCTAACATGGCGACGCTTGTAGAGCCAACCGTCAGCCAGGATTCTTTCCGGCGCTTCAGTCTAGACGAGTATCACTGGCTCATTGAACACGGGTTCTTCCAAGACAATGAGCGCGTCGAACTAATCGGAGGATTGCTTCACCAGATGAGTCCAGAAGGGCCCCGCCATGTCGCAGCGATAGATCGGCTGCTGCATCTTTTTTTTAGCAGGGTTGGCGATCGTGCTCTAGTACGCGTTCAACACCCTATCTTGCTGCCTGAGAGTAATTCTGAACCGGAACCGGATCTTGTGCTTGCCAAGAGGCGGGAAGACTTCTATGGATCAGCGCATCCTGTTGCGACAGATATAATCTTGGTGGTCGAGGTTGCCGCATCCAGCTTGCTAGAGGACCGGCAACTCAAAGTGCCGGTGTACGCGGCTGCCGGAATCGCGGAGTATTGGATCGTCAATCTCGTGGAAGACCAGATTGAAGTGTATCAAGAGCCGACCATTCCAGCCAAAGGCGCGCCTTACTATCACCAGCACTTGCGCTTCAGCGCTCAAGACCGTGTACATCCTGCGAATTTTCCTGATTGGGTTATTCCAGTTGAAGCAGTGCTCCCTCCAAGGAGCGAATAGCCACCCTTGTCCCATCATCTAGCGTGCTTGGTTTGGCATCCTTCTGCATCGACATTGCCCAGCCGTCTCTCGCTGGCCTCCAATGAGCGCCAATGCAGGCCTGTGTTCTTGAAAACTGCCTCAGCACCTCACAGTCTCGCGCTGTATTGCCTGTTCTGCCATTGCTCTTGGTATGATAGAATGTGCGCTCTAAGAGCAAGCTTTGAAAATTGATGCAGGCTCAAACGTAGGAAGACAGCATGGCAAACAGCGACGGCTACAACATAGGTGTTCTCGGCGCCACCGGCGTGGTGGGACGTCTTCTTCTCGATATTCTTGAAGAGCGCGACTTTCCCGTGAAGGGTTTGCGTCCGCTGGCCTCGGCGAATTCACTTGGCAAGACGGTGGCGTTTGCCGGCAAAGAATACGCCGTGGAGGAGACGACCGAGGACTCCTTTGACGGCCTGGACATCCTCTTTGCCTCTGCCGCCACCAGCGCCAATCGTCAC
>VXOZ01000411.1:2320-4730 GCA_009839775.1 Chloroflexota bacterium
TTTCGCCCATCGCCGCGCGCGCTGGTGTGACGGTCATCGATGATTCCTCCGCGTTCCGCATGGAACCCGACGTGCCGTTGGTCATCGCGGGAGTGAACGACGACGACCTGGAGTGGCACAACGGCATCATCGCCGGGCCGAATTGCACGACGATGCAGCTTGTAATCGCTATCAACCCCATCCATCGCGTCAATCCCATCCGGCGCATGGTGGTGGACACCTATCAGGCCGTGTCCGGCTGGGGTCGCGACGCCGTGGTGGAGTTGGACGATCAGATCAAGGCCAAGGCCGCCGGCAACGGCGACGAACTGCCGCGGGAGATCTTCCGGCACGACATATTGGAAAACGTGCTGCCAGAGGTCGATTCTTTCCTTGACGACGGCTACACCAAGGAAGAGTGGAAGGTGATGCACGAGACCCGCCGGATCATGCACGCGCCGGACATGCGGATTACGTGCACTGCGGTGCGCGTGGCAGTGGCGGTAAGCCACTCCGAGGCCGTGCACCTGGAGCTTTCGCATCCAATGACCGCCGACGCAGTTCGTGAAGTGCTGGCAGCCACGCCGGACGTCCACGTGGTGGATGATCCCAGCCAGGGGCTCTACCCGGTTGCCACCGACGCGGCCGGCACCGACGACGTGCTTATCGGCCGCATCCGCAGCGATGTCTCCCACGAGAACGGCGTAGCCATGTGGGTGGTGGCCGATAACCTGCGCTGCGGCGCGGCAACCAATGCGGTGCGCACCGCCGAACTGCTCATCGAGCGCGATCTCCTCCACGGCGCGGCGGCACCGGCGGCAAGCAAGAGCGCGGGATAGCGCTGGGGTTTTCCGGCAGCCGCACTGTGGGCGCATAACCATCCGCTACTCTCTTAGACGGCGCACTTCTTATGCAGGCTGTTACCACCCCTGCGCCCTGGATAGGAGACTTTTGCGTAACCTAGCGGAAGCAAAAGAGTTCCCTCTCCCTCGACGGGAGAGGGCTAGGGTGAGGGTGAATCTGCCCTGAACGCCAGCCGGTTCTTGAAAGTCTGGTTCTGGTTATGTATTGACTGTACATATTTTTGCGATTAGTAAAGCAAGGTATCCTCTCGCCCCGACCCTCTCCACGGGGAGAGGGGGTAGTATTCTGGACGCCGATCTCAATTCCGCAAGGGTCTCCGGCTAGAGAGTGTCATATCGCACATCGCGGCTGGAACAGCCGCGTCCTAGGCGTACAGCCAACGCGCCAGGACCGCATACTAGCCCCAATTCGTCATTTGATACAATGAACGTTGGCGTCTGAGAGGTCTCGCCCCTTCTTGCGTCTATGTGATCGGACGAGACCGAGATCTCAGGCCTCCGTGTGAAGAGGAATATCCCTACCGCCTATGGCGTCACTGCGAGTACGCATTTCGTGATTCAAGAACACATTCGCAACTTTTGCATCATCGCGCACATCGACCACGGCAAGTCCACGCTGGCGGACCGGCTTCTGGAGAAGACCGGCGCTATAGACACGCGCAAGGTGGTGGAGCAAGCGCTCGACTCCATGGAATTGGAGCGCGAGCGCGGCATCACCATCAAGGCCAAGGCCGTGCGCATGCTCTACGCGACGGACGGTGGCCCCACCTACGAACTCAACCTCATAGACACGCCGGGCCACGTGGACTTTGCCTATGAAGTATCGCGGGCGCTGGTCGCCTGCGAAGGTGCGTTGCTCGTGGTTGACGCCTCCCAGGGCATCGAGGCGCAGACCCTGACCAATCTCTATCAGGCGCTCAATCACGATCTCACGATTATTCCCGTGATCAATAAGATCGATCTGCCCAGTGCCCAGCCGGATATGGTGGCGACCGAACTGGAGAATCTCGGCTTTGACCCCGATGAGATGATCTACACGTCAGCGAAGACCGGTCTGGGCACCGACGAGGTACTGGCAGCCATCGTGGAGCGCATTGCGCCGCCGTCAGGCAAAGAGCATGCGGCTGCGCGGGCGCTTATATTCGATTCGCATTACGACCTCCACAAAGGGGTCGTCGCCTACGTGCGCGTGGTGGAGGGCGTCGTGGAAGCGGGTAGAGAAATCCTGCTGATGCAGTCCGGCGCGCGCTCCGAGGCCATGGAAATCGGCACCTTTCGACCGCATCTCGTGAAGGAGGCGCGCCTCGCCACCGGCGAAGTGGGCTACGTTGCCAGCGGTCTCAAGACGCTGCGTGAGTGCCAGGTGGGCGATACGATCACGGCGGCAAGCGCACCGGCGTCACAGCCGCTCCCCGGCTACCAGCCAGCCAAGCCGATGGTCTTTGCCGGTTTCTATCCGGTGGAAAGCGAGGACTACGAACCGCTGCGCGCCGCCTTGGACAAACTCAAGCTCCACGACGCGGCGCTGACGTACGTGCCGGAAACCAGCCCGGCCCTAGGCTTTGGCT
>VXOZ01000366.1 GCA_009839775.1 Chloroflexota bacterium
TATCGGGCGCGACACATGAGTGAAACTTTTTGACCTATTCCCCCGGTGCCGCTAAGGGCCAGTCCTTCACGGAGAAAAGCTCTTGCGCAAGGGCCGATCTTGCGCAAAGTGATCCGCGAGGAGCTACAGACGCTTTCCCAATAGTCCCTTCGCCATAAGTGCTCGGCGGCGCAATAGGCGCTATCGCCGCCGAGCCGGGAGGCAGGGGTCTCACGCCCAAAGGCTGAAGGGTGAACACTTTGATTGTGCATCATTTGTGCATATATTAAAAAAATGGATTATCAGTGGGACGCCGCCAAAGCCCAATCTAATCTGCGAAAACATGGAATCGACTTTGCCGATGCTGTCGGAGTCTTTGAAGATGAGTGGGCTTTTACCTGTAAAGAGGAGGAGATTGAGGGAGAATTCCGCTTTGCGACCTTGGGTATGGATTTTTTGGGCCGCATCGTAGTAGTAGTATCCACGTGTCGGGGCGACGATATCCGCTTGATCTCGGCCCGACCAGCCACGCCGCGTGAAAGGAAACACTATGAGCAAGGAAGAATTTGATTTTACTCAGGCCAAACAAGGAGCTCTCGTTCCGGCTGCTCCCAATAAGACGCGCATCACGATACGCTTGGACAACGATGTGTTGAACTGGTTTAGAAACCAGGTACATGAGGCTGGCGGCGGCAATTACCAGACCTTGATTAACGAGGCATTGCGTCAACACATCCAAGTTCAGGATGCTGTCCTAGAGGAAACCTTGCGCAAAGTGATCCGCGAGGAGTTAGCGAGGTGAATGATGAAAGGGGATTATATATTTAACTTCACAAGCACCTTTCTTTTTGTTATATTTAGGTAACAAAAGGAGAGGTGAAAATGCAAAGCGCACCGGGCCGACACTACCGAGAAGGTATCTCATTAATCGAGTTGTTTAATCGCTTCCCGAATGAGGCTGCTGCGGAGGCTTGGTTTGAAGATGAGCGGTGGGGAAAGTCGGAGATGTTTTGCCCGCGCTGTGGTGGCGTAGATCGCATTAAGCCCATCAAGAACCGCAAGCCCATGCCCTACTGGTGCGGCGACTGCAAGAAGCGTTTTAGCGTCCGCACCGGGACGCTTATGGAGCGCAGTAAAATCCCCCTGCAAAAGTGGGCTATCGCCATCTATATGGTTACTACATCTCTCAAAAGTGTTTCCTCTATGAAGCTCCACCGAGATCTAGAGATAACACAAAAGTCGGCGTGGTTTATGTTACATCGCATCCGCCAAGCCTACGACCTAGACGCGCCGCTGTTGGATGGGCCGGTGGAGATAGACGAGACCTACGTGGGAGGGAAAGAGAAGAACAAGCACGACAGCAAGAAGAATAAGAGTGGACGCGGCACGGTTGGCAAGGCTATCGTCGTGGGGCTAAAGGATCGAGGGACGAAACAGGTTAGGGCGGCTGTGATTGAGAACGCCAAGCGCGAGGCGCTGCACGGCTTCGTCGAGGATCACGCCCAGCCCAGCGCCACGAAGTACACGGACGAGCTGGTGTCCTATCAGGGCCTTGAGAACCACGAGACTTGCGCCCATGCCGTCAGTGAGTGGGTGCGCGACCAAGCCCACACGAATGGCATTGAATCCTTCTGGTCGATGTTAAAGCGGGGCTACTACGGAACCTTCCACCACGTCAGCCCCAAGCACCTACACCGCTACGTCAACGAGTTCGCCGGACGCCACAACGTCCGCGATAAAGACACGATAGATCAGATGCGGGAGCTAGTCGCGGGGATGGTCGGCAAGCGGTTGATGTACTCGCAGTTGATTGCCGACTAGGCTTGACGCCTTCGCCTAAATCACCTAGCTTGTAGAAACATGAAGCCCCCGACCATTTAGCTTTAGGTCGGGGGCATGTTCCCCGCGCTCATCGCGTTTCACAGACGCGGTAGAGCTTCACCACAGGAGCCACTATCCTATGGTTACTAGCACAGCTAGTTCTAAGTCTATTTATTCCCCTAAATATAGTCAAGCTCGCCCTCGGCATCCCTATGCGTTCTCTCAGTGCGAAGGGTCGAACTGTGTAGAGTGTATCAGGGAGAATCAGAGGCGGTTTCAACTCCCACTAGAGAACTGCCAATCTCTCATTGACGCTATGATCTACTCCACAGAGCGCAACATTGAAATAGCACATTCCCTAAGACAAAGACTTTGGGATTTTGGGCTATTTCTTCAGCGGCTTCGCTGGTAGCCGCATTAGGTTCCTAGCGACGCGCTCCGCCTCTCGGTGGACCTCCGGGGGGATAGCGTTGCGGTCGCCCTTCTGCTGTTGTTGGGGCGGCTGTGGCTTGGATCGCTTATTCATGGCGTTTCTCCCGATAGAGTAGCACTGCTATTAGAGCGGCCCCAAAGAGTAGGCGTCCTGCCAGTACTATAATCGCGGCCGCAACTAAGACTTCCCATAGCTCAAAACTAAACATAGTAAATCTCCCCTATATTGTGAAATCAGCGTCATCTTTAACGGTACTTCTGGCGTGCGACCTTCTAGGTGTGGCCCTTACTGGCGTACTTCGCTCAGGCTGAGCTAGCAGTACTTCGATAAGTGCGCTTGCTTCCTTGACGTTTTTAGGTTCCTCTTCCAGCATCCAAGGTTCTACTTCCCGCTCGTCGATAAGATCGTCGATAAAGTCTAGCTGGCGGTCTGTGGGGGGACGACGGCCACGACGGCCCTTAGCTGCCCATTGACAGAGCCGGACGACAAGGTAGATCATCCAGACCCCTAGCGCTAGCGATAGGATATAGGACGCGGTGGGGAGTGCTTCTTCTGTTGTGCCAATAGCTATGACGAGGGCGATAAAGAGTAGGGCCTTCATTCCTCTGTCTCCTCCGAGAATTTAGTGGCAGTTTCCTTTACTGGGGCGGCGCTACGCGTACGTAGTGTGGGTGGTGGTGGTGAATAGTGGCCTTGCCTGAGCCGTGATCCCATTCGAGCTCGACGTCGTCCGCTGCGCCGAAGTTGACCTCATAGCCCAGGTCCGATAGCGCGCCGACGGTGACGAGGCTTATGCCGGCCCCGAGGTTTATACGGGAGGCCATTATGTCGTTGCGCAAGGGGTTTGCGTTCCAGTGCGAAAAGCCGCGCATGGGAACCTTGTCGCCCCTGTATTGACGCCCGCCCATCAAGTCGAAGTGCTTGACGGCAGAAGGGCCGACGAAATGCGTCTCGTCAGTGTGGGAGGACATGCCCGCGATGTCGAGGGGCCTAAAGTACCCAGACCGGAGAAAGCCCTTGTGCGATATGCCCAGGATGTGCCCGATCTCGTGCAGGGCGACGACAAAAAAGGTGGCGTCGTCGGGCGGGATGTGATTGTCGTATAGTTCGACGAGACCAGAGGAGGTAAATTCGCTACTGGCGTCGTCCCAGGAAATGCGTCTCGTCAGCTCTATCCCGACCGCCGCGATGAAGGCGTTGTTGACGTTATCCCTAACGCGTACGTATATCCGCACGTCATCTATGTGGCCGGTGATGCGAATGGAGTCGGCATAGGCCTTGCCGTCTCGATAATTCCTCACCCTATACGTGTGCCAGCCGGCGTTGCCGTCGTGAAAGACGTCCTCCACGTCGCCCACGATTACTTCCTCCCAGCGATCCGCCGCCTTGCGCACCAGCGCTCGCTGGCGCGCCGTCAACTTCGTGTCCGAGAAGTGATCCAGGAACACGAGGTCGATGTCGAACTGATCGGCTGGGGTGGTGGCGACGGTATCCGCCAGGGTCGTGAAGTTGTCGCCAAACACCCAGGCGGAGGGGCCGTCTCGGTTTTCGGCCCGCACCGCCCAGCGGTACTGGGTGTCGGGCGTTAAGCCCCAGATCGTCGTGTGTATCTGCGACGCGCCCCGGTGGGGTCGGTTGGTCCACTTGCCACCGACCGCCTTGTAGTTGACGTCGTAGTCGGTAGCACCCTCGACCCCATCCCACGCCACCAGCGCCGACGTATCCGTCAGGGCCTCGACGCGGAGGTGCTGGGGAGCGGCGGGCGCTGCCTCGGTGGCTACGCCCTTGCCGGCAGGGGCGGTGGGCGCGGGGCTGTCCTTGCCGCAGGCGAGAAGGACTAGGGCGAGGATGTAAAGTGAGCGTAGCATAGCAAATCTCCTATGAAAGCGATTGAGGGTGAGCGATCTCAATAAGCCGCCTGATACTACGTGAGGTCTATCTGTCTTGCGCTATTAACTCCTTTCTGCTATCGTTAAATTGTCGCTACCAGCAGATACCCGCCTTTAGTCGGGTTCGCCTGCTGAATACAAGAGCCTGACCAACTGGGTAGGATCGCAACCTGGACAGCAGGTAAATAGGCAGGACCGCAGTTGATCTGCGAGGTAGCGACAGGACCCGGCCATTAGGCGGTCCTGTCGCCCCGCGCAAAAGCTGGTGGACGATCCTTGTTCACCCTCAGCCTAGTGCCTGTTAAGCAGGTGCTAGGCAAGGATGGTTCTTATGACCTCAGCCTCCGAACAGACGCAAGAACTTCCTCTAACGCCATTTCAGCGTCAGTTATACTCTCAAATTGGACGCCAAGTACATGGTCCTGATGGTGAGGTGGTGACGATTGTAGCCGTTGGAGGAAGAGGAATACCACCGCGTTATCTAAAGAAAGGGCACCAACGCCCCAAGAAAGAAACTTAAAGCGGGGGGTATCATCCGTTATTACTAGTCTAGGAACCTCTGATCAAGTTTTGTTTTTACGAATTTTGACCTTCTGTCTGTTTTT
>VXOZ01000269.1 GCA_009839775.1 Chloroflexota bacterium
TGACCTTGCCGCCCACGGTTACCGCCGCGACCGGATCCGACACTGCCACCGCCACACCGCTGTCACACGATAGTCCAAACTCCTTCGCCGCCTACGACACGCCCGCCGAAGCGCCGGAAACGGTACGCGACCAGAAGGGTAGCCAATACTATCCGCGGACGAACTTCGAGGGAAAGTGAGCGGTGGCCGCCCCACTAAGCTGCGCTCCAGGGCTTTGGAAAGAGGCTCCGCTTGAGGAAATTGCAGAGACATGCAGCGCCGCTACGTTTGCGGGGGTGGAGCAAAGAGGGGCCGCCCTATCCTCGCTGTTGGCAAACCAAGACCCACTCGCTGAGAGTGGACTTGTCCTCTCCGCACTTTCGCTGCACGAACCCTGGTACGATCGCGCCATAACATTAACTCACCGTCCGCCATTGCCGCAATTGCTCGATGGGCTGGCATCCCTGAATCCGGCATTCTGCATTCTTTCCGTTCCTGGCTCGAATGAGCGCATGTCAACCGCCGGCTGGCCGAATGCCATGCGCTATGACGCACTCTCAGCCAGTGAACATGCGACCCTCGTTGACACGGTGCAGAGTGTGGCCGACATGATTCGCTCAATCGGCGTCGCGGTAGCATTTCGTCCACGCCTGGCTTCATTCATCGAGACCGAAGATGAGATAGAGCAGTTGCTAGAGAATACGGAGCCCGAGCTTCTGACGCTCGCGCTTGATCTCGGACACCTGGCACTGATGGAGATAGACCCTATGGCCCTTATCGAGCGCCATGGCGCGCGGATAGCGTATTGCTACGTGCGGGACCTCGACGAACAGCTAGCACAAGAAATCCACCTCGGCATGCGCGGCCTGCCAAGCGCGGCGGCCGCGGGGCTCTTCGTGCCGCCGGGGCGAGGCTTTGCGGCCATTCGCAAGCCGCTGCGCCGGTTGCTGCGTGCGGACGTCTGTCAGTGGTACACGCTCGACCTGCAACCGGATACCGTTGCTCCCCGTGAGGCGCTGGACGTTACCTTCGACTACATGCAGGAAATCGAGGCAGGGCAGGACTAATGCGACGCAGGAACATGCTGGTGGCGGCTGCGGCATCTCTCGCCGCTGCGACGTGCGGACCGCTTCGCGGCGATGCTGAGCCGGAAATCGAACGCGCCATTCCGGAGGCGCGGGTCAACCCCTGGGGCGCAAACGCATTTCTGCATAAAGAGGTTGAATTCTGGAAAAAAGAGAAGACCCTTGAGATGGCCCGCGATGCCGGTATCAAGTGGATCAAGCAGCAGTTCCCTTGGGAAGAGATCGAGCAGGGCCAGAAGCGTGAATTCTTCGATCAAACGTGGCAGAAGCCGACCTGGGAGAAATACGACGAGATTGTCAGCCTCGCCGAGGAGTTCGACCTGAAGCTCATCGCTCGCGTTGACCGTACCCCACTCTGGGCACGGCAACCTGGCGCAGTGCCGGAGGCGCCACCCGCGAACTTCGCCGACTTCGGCGACTTTCTCTCCATTCTCGCGGAGCGCTACAAGGGACGCATTGCGCACTATCAGCTATGGAACGAACCCAATCTGGCGCACGAATGGGGTAACCCGCCTGACCCCAAGGGATACGTGGACCTGCTGCGCAGCGGCTATCAGCGCCTAAAAGAGGTGGATCCCTCCATCAAGGTGCTGGCGGCCCCGCTCGCCATTACCTTGGAACGATCCCCGCGCGCCATGGTCGAGCTTGACTTCCTGGAAGAGATGTATCAGCACGGCGCCGGCGCATACTTCGACATCATGTCGGCGAACGCGTACGGTCTGGAGTTCCCACCTATCGCTGAGCCCGACCCCAACGTCCTCAACTTCCGCCGCGTCGAACTCCTGCGAGCAGTGATGGAACGCAACAACGACAGCGACAAAGCGGTGTGGTTCAACGAATACGGCTGGAACGCATCGCCCGCTGACATGGCCGCCGAAAAGCTGATCTGGCGGCGCGTTACGGAGGAAGAGCAGGCAGAGTGGACGGTTGAAGGCATTCGGTACGGCCGCAGCCACTGGCCGTGGGCAGGGGTATTCTGTATCTGGTATCTCCGTCAGGTAGGCGATATCCCCCCTACGTCGTCTGAGTACTACTTCCGCATGATAGACCCTGAATTCACGCCGCGCTTGGTCTACAAAGAGGTGGAAGACAACAGCAAGAAGATTAGGTAACCACTTCGCCGTCGATCTCCTGAAAGCCCTCCGTGCCATCTCCTGGCGCCGCCAACAGCCTGCTGCAATGGCCCAGTGATCCATACAGCACACGCCTGCGTGCTTACCCTCGCGGTTGTCTTCTGGCTGCGTACGCCATGATCGGCAGTGTCCGCTGCTGCTTCCGGGATGGTACGCTATACTAACAGCCATAGCTGAATAACTATTGTACGGAATCTAGTGTTTGTATAACGTGGGAATAAGCGCAATGGACACCAAACAGAAATACGAAGAATACGTTGTCACGAGCCACGCGCCGGCAATGCCGCCGGTCGAAGTTTCGCATGCGCAGGGCGCAACCATTACGGCTGCGGACGGGACAGAGTATCTCGATGGCTTTGCGGGCTACTCGGTAGTGAACGCCGGGCATAGCAACCCTCAAGTACTTGCCGCTGCCAAAGCCGCCATGGACCGCCACGTACACGTCGGTAGCTACCTCTATTACGCTCCCGCTGTGGCCGATCTGGCGGAAAAGCTGGCGGATATTACGCCGGGCCGGCTGCAACAGTCCTTCTTTGGCAACAGCGGCGCCGAAGCCGTGGAAGGCGCGCTCCGCATTGCCAAGACCTACACCGACCGCAATGAATTCATCTCGTTGCAGTATTCTTTTCACGGCCGGACCCTTGGCACGCTGAGCCTCGGCGGCAACGCCCGCCGCAAGCGCCGTGCCGGGCCGCTGGTGTCAGGCGCTGCCATCGCGCCGGCGCCGTATTGCTACCGCTGTCCGCTCCATCTCACGTACCCATCCTGCAATGTGGCGTGTGCTGACGAGGTTGAGCGCGTATTCGATACCCAGACCACCGGCAACGTGGCGGCCATGATCGCCGAGCCGGTCATGGGAGAAGGCGGCATCATCGTCCCGCCGCCCGAGTACTTTCCCAAAGTAAAGCGCATCCTCGATCAGAACGACGCGCTCTTCATCGCCGACGAGGTGCAAACGAGCTTCGGACGCACGGGAACGATGTTTGCCAGCGAGGAAATCGGCATCGAGCCGGACATTCTCACCTCGGCGAAGGGCATTGCCAACGGATTTCCGCTCAGCGCCTTCACCACCCGGCCTGAAATCGGCGAGTCCTTCCAACCTGGCGACCACTTCAGCACCTTTGGCGGCAATCTCGTTTCGGCCGCGGCAGCCATAGCCACCATCGATTTCTTGGAACGCGAGAATCTGCCGGAGCATGCCCGCTACATTGGGCAGCACGTGCTGGATACGCTTGAGACGTGGCGCGCCGCGCACACTCTCGTCGGCGACGTGCGCGGCAAGGGGCTTATGATCGGTATCGAACTTGTGACCGACCGCGCAACCAAGACTCCGGCGCCGGATGAGGCAAAACGCGTGCAAGAAGAGTGCCGGAAGGCGGGACTTCTCATAGGCTGCGGCGGATTCTACGGGAACGTGCTCCGCTTCCAGCCGCCCCTCGTCGTCTCGCTGGCGCAGGCCGAGCGCGCGCTTGATATCCTCGATAATGCCTTGACGGCTGTGGAAGCGTCTGCGCCCGTGCTTGCGGCAACGTAAGGAGCAGGCAGTCCAGAGAGACAAGGGCGAGCGTTGTCGCGAGAATCGCCGCCGCCTCGCACTCTGGCCTGTCATCTCAACCGATCGCTGCCTCGCATAGATCCCCTATGCAAACCCTCCCTTCCACACAGAAGGCCGTTGAACGTATAAGATGGAAGGGAGGCCTATTCAGGCGAAAATCCTAATAGGGGAGTGAAAAAGCTCAATGAAGAACATCTTGCTGCTTGGCGGGGCAAACCCGGCGCACAAGCCGAGGGACGTCGCCGCGCACGTGGCGGACTACCTGGAAGCATCCGGCGGCGTGAAGGTGGCCATCACCGAGGACACCGGCATACTCGAGACTGCTGCCATTGATGCCTATGACGCGTTCCTGCTCTATCTCAACACGCGAGAAGAGCGCTGGCCGCAGAGCAGAGAAGCGGCGTTTCGCCAGGCGTTAGCGCGGGGCAAAGGACTCCTCGTGCTGCATGCGGGCGTCCTGAGCTTTCGCGGCTGGGAAGACTATACGCAGCTTATTGGTGGCTGGCCCACGCCGGACTTCTACCATCCGCCTTACGGCCCGTTCGTCGTGCACATTGACGACTCCACCCACCTCATCACTGAACGCATGGTGGACTTTGCCGTGCGCGATGAACTCTACGCCAACGTGCAATTGACGCCGCAGGCGCGACTCCTCGCTCATGCCAAACTAAACGGGAACGTGCAGCCGCTTCTATGGGTGGTGGAACATCCTCACACCCGCGTGTGCACGCTCCTCTTGGGGCACGATCGGGCCGCCCTGCAGTATCCGGGCGCAGCCAGACTCTTGCAACGCGGCGTAGCCTGGGTAGCCGGCGAGTTGTGATTGTTGAGATAGCTCTGCATCCTTTGAGAGACCCTTGCGCAACGCTAACGAGCGCGCAGAAATTGGCCGAAACGGTGAAGACTTGGGGGGGGGGGGGGGCGCCGCCCCCGCGAAGGCGACCACAAGGGGCGAACCGGGAGGTTAGACA
>VXOZ01000378.1 GCA_009839775.1 Chloroflexota bacterium
CGATTGGAGTCTCGAGGAATCCATGACTTTTGCGCTCATGGGCGAGATACTTCAGATTCGCTTGCGTGAAGAGATACGCGAGGAGCTCGGCGGCACGTATGGCGTCAGCGTCAGTGCATCGACATCTTCGATCCCAGACTCTGAGTACCAAATATATGCCTACTTTGGCAGCGATCCCGACCGCGTTGAGGAACTCTTTGCAGCCATCCAGCGAGAGTTGAACTGGCTCATCGACGGCGGCGAGCAGAAGTATCTCGACACCGCCAAGGAACTCTTCCGTTCCGCTCGCGAAGAGCAGGTTGAGGAAAACTCCTTCTGGCTCAGCCAGATCGGGTCGCTAATGCGGCGCGGTTTGCCGCTAGACATAATCAATAGTTACCTGGATCGCCTGGACGCGGTGACCCTAGAGGAAGTATCGGCGGCAGCCGAACGCTACCTCACGCTCGACCAATACATTCGCGTGGTCCTCTTCCCGCAGGAAGAGGAGTAGCCCGGCACAAAATGCCCGGGTCTGCTATCGCGGCGCGGCGGCACGTTGGGCCTGAGCGGAGATCACGCACGGGAAGTGCTGTCCTAGCCACAGCATTCTCTGCGTGTGAAGGCGGCCCGCATTATGTTATTCGCTGGCGGCACAATCCGCCGCCGGGGAGCGTCCCGTGAGCCAAGCTGAAATCGAGCAACGCATTCACCGCGTTCTCTCTGAGTTCAAAGCGCACAGCCCGTTCTTTGCGGGCTATCCGGTGAACCAGGACTTCGACTACTCCGCGCTCTACCCTCTGCTGAGCTTCGCCGCGAACAACGTGGGCGATCCCTTCGGCTTTTCGCGCTATCTGACGAACACGCATGAGACGGAGCGCGAGGTCGTGCGCGAGATGGCTGAGTTGGTGCGCCTGCCGGCGGATGAGGCCTGGGGCTATGTCACGACGGGCGGCACTGAAGGCAATATGTACGGCATCTACGTGGGCCGCGAGTTGCTGCGCAATCCGATTGCCTACTTCTCGCAGGACACGCACTATTCGGTGCTGAAGATTTTGCACGTCTTGAACGTGCGCAACATCATGATCCGCAGCCAAGAGAACGGCGAGATAGACTACGACGACCTGCGCGAGTCGATTCGCATCAACCGTGACGTGCCGGCGCTGATCGTGGCCAATATCGGCACCACGATGAAGGGCGCCGTAGACGATCTGGAGCGCATTCACGGCATTGCCGAGGAACTGTCGCTGCCACGCTACTACATCCACGCCGACGCGGCGCTGAGTGGGATGATCCTGCCTTTCGTCGCTGAACCGCAGCCGTTCGGATTTGACAGCGGCATCGACAGCATCGCGATTTCGGGCCATAAGCTGATCGGATCGCCGGTGCCGTGCGGCGTGGTCGTGACCAAGCGAGAATACACGGCCCAGATTGGCCGCGCCATCGAGTACGTGGGCGTCTTGGACACGACGCTACTCGGCTCGCGGAGCGCACTCTCGCCGATGATCATCTGGTATGCCCTTAACAATCACGGGCGGGAAGGCTACCGCCGGATCGTGGCGCAGATGCTCGACACCGCTGAGTATGCGGTGCAGCAGTTCAACGCGCATGGGATCCCCGCCTGGCGGGCAAAGAATAGCGTCACGGTTGTCTTCCCGCGCCCTTCTCCGAACGTCGTCTTCGAGTGGCAGCTTGCGCCGCTGGGGGACATCGTTCACCTGATTACTATGCCGCACGTCACCCGAGAAATGGTGGACAAAGTTATTGCCGATTGCTTGGAAAGGCCAGCCGAGACATGAACCAGCCCCTTAGCGACGACACTGCGCGTGAGCGCCGCATCATCGTGATTGTGCCCGATGAGCCGGGCTCGCTGGCGCACGTCACGCAGGTGCTCGCGGAAGGGGAGATCAACATCGAGGCGATTGACGGGCGTCTGGTCGGTGATCTTGGCGTGATTACGCTCCGCACCAGTGATGACGACGCGGCGCTGCACGCGCTGCTGAAAGCCGATCTGCGCGCGGTAACCTCGGACGCGGTCGTGTTCTACCTGCCCGATCGGCCCGGCGCGCTCGCCCGTGTGGCGCAACGCTTCGGCCAGCATCAGGTCAACGTGCGTACCATTCACATCCTGCACCGCCTTGCCGAACACGCCATCGTCGCGGTCACGACCGACGACAATGATCTCGCCCACTCGCTGCTCGATAGCGATTCCCTGCTCTAACGCCTTGTCTTGATGCGTAGAAAGAACAGTTCCTTGTGTGTCGCTCCCCTGTAGATGTCAGGTAAGTCATTGACGTTTTAGTAGAAAGAGCGGTGGAGCTAGCGTCGTGCAAACCATTGCACATGTCATTCCGAACGGAGCGTAGCGGAGTGAGGAATCTAGGAGTTGAAGCTATGCTGCTCGTTGCGGTTTTGATTCGAGATTCCTCGCTGCGCTCGGAATGACAATCACAATCATGCCATTCGTATAGAAGCTACAATACTTCCTTCTCCCGTATGCAAGGAGCCCGTATGGGTTATGTCTGATTCGCCTTCACTCTGGCAGGATTGCCGCCAATTCCTCGATTACTGCGGTTATCTCAACCGTTCGCCGCAGACGGTGCGCACGTACGAGCAGATGCTCAGCGACCTCGTGGCTTACTGTGCCAAAACGAATCGCCCGGTAGCGCGTGTTGAAGACCTCACGCTGCCCGTAATCACGGCGTTCTTGGCGTGGAAGCGCACCTACACGAGCGCGTCGACCTTGGCGAAGTATGCTTCGTGCGTGCGCAGTATGCTTCGCTACTTCAGCCTGCACGAAGACCGCGACGTAATCGCCTACGACAAGGTGCAGTTGCCCAAGCTGCAACGCCACGCGCCGCGGAACGTACCCACGGCTGAAGACATCGTACATCTCTTCCGCTCCATCCCGCAGGATACCCCGCAGGGCAGGCGGGACCGGGCACTTGTGATGCTCTTCTTCTCTACAGGATTGCGTCTCGCGGAGCTCTGCGCGCTCGACCGCTCCGACCTGCCAATCGAACGTCTCGGCACGGATCAACTCTTGCAGATCATCATCCGGGGCAAAGGCGACAAAGACCGGCCGGTCTTCCTGCAACAGGGAGCGCAATTGGCGGTCCGCGAGTACCTAACTACCCGCGAGGATGAGTATCCGCCGCTCTTCATCCGCTACCGTCCCGGCATGACGGCGGAAGATGATGCTGAAGACAGGGAAAAGAGGCTGTCGCCCCGCATGGTGCGCAAGATCATTACACAGCACGCACGACGCTCGGGCGTGGGGCACCTGGCCCCTCATGCGCTGCGGCACGGCTTTGCCGTTGATCTCCTCCGCAACGACGTGAATCTGCGCGTGATCCAAGAACTCCTCGGCCACTCCAGCCTCTCCACCACGCAGATATATACCCATCTCGTCAACCGCGCTCTCGCCGATGCGGTTCGGCACCGCACAGATCCAATGGGTTAGTCCGCCTTGGTGCTTAGACACGTTACACCAACTAAGGCCTGATGCGCTCAGGCTCTTCTTAGGTCAATGCGATAGGGTGTAGCGCAACAGTCTGTCTTCTAATCTAGCGGAGGTAGGTAATGAACGTACGCGATATGGCAAATGCAGGGAAGAATGGTGCCGGTCAGGATACCAGCTTACGTGATTACATCCTTGAGGAATTCATAGAAGACTATCAAGAGGGTGAGATCAATCGGCGGGAAGCGCTGCAACGTATTGCCGGGATTACTGGCAGCGTTGCCATTGCCAGCAGCATCCTAGCTGCATGCGGGGCTCCGGAAGAGCAGGAAACGTCCGAGGAAACGGCGGCGGAATCCGTCGGAGAACCTTCTCCGACGGCTGAAATGGCAGCTTCGGAGGAACTGCCGCCAGGCGTAACCGTGTCACCGGACGATCCTAGCATCGCTGTAAGCTCGGTAGAGATCACGGCAGGTGATGCAACTCTGCTCGGATACCTTGCGAGACCGGCCGGGGATGGCCCGTTCCCCGGTGTGTTGGTGTGCCATGAAAACCGCGGCTTGAACGAGCACATCAGGGACGTTGCCCGACGCTTTGGCAGAGATGGCTATGTCGCTCTGGCGCTTGACATGCTGTCTCGGCAAGGCGGCACGGATGCTGCGGGCGGGGCCGCCAGTGCGCCCGGACTGCTTAGCAATACTCCGCCGCAGCAGTTCGTGGATGACTTTAGAGAAGGTTTGCAGCACCTTCAATCGCTACCGTATGTAGCCGCAGGTCGCATCGGCATGACCGGTTTCTGTTTTGGCGGTGGCGTAACCTGGCGCTGCGCTACTCAGATAGCGGAACTCAAGGCCGCCGTGCCGTTTTACGGTCCAAACCCGCCTCTGGCCGATGTTCCCAACATCCAAGCTGCGGTGCTCGCGATCTATGCCGAGCAAGACCAGCGCATCAATGCCGGCATTGATGCAATTGAGGGTGCGATGCAGGAGCACAACAAGACCTTCGCAAAGATCATCTATCCGAACGCCAACCACGCGTTTCACAATGACACCAGCGCACGCTACAATGCCGAGGCTACCCAGGACGCCTGGCAGCAGATGCTCGCCTGGTTCGCTGAGTACATGTGAGCGCGTCGGCCGCAACTCGCGGCGCGAACAGACTGCAACCACTAGCACATCATTTGATGGCTGGACGAGAATGTGCAAGAGCCGCCCCTTCATGGGGCGGCTCTTTTGACGTACGGGATCTGTTAGTGGAGAAGCGCCGTAGTCGCGGAGCTTGGTAT
>VXOZ01000485.1 GCA_009839775.1 Chloroflexota bacterium
CGCGCGTAGTGTCCGGTGGCAAGGTAGTCGGCGTCGAGTTCCCGCGCCCGCTTGAGAAAGGCCGCGAACTTGACGAACTGATTGCAATCGACGCAGGGATTCGGCGTACGGCCGCTGGCGTACGACGCGACGAACCGCGCCATTACTTCCTTCGCGAAGATTTCCCGGAAGTTCAGCGAGTAGTGGGGAATGCCGATGCGGTCCGCCACGCGCTGGGCGTCGTGGGTGGCGCTCAGCGAGCAGCAGGCATGAAGGCGGGTATCCACCATGCCCTTCTGCCAGACATTGAGCGTGATGCCAATCACCTCATGTCCCTGCTCAGCGAGCATAGCGGCCACCACAGAAGAATCAACGCCGCCGGACATCGCGACCACGATGCGCAGCGGCCCTGTGGTTCGTGGAAATTCATCAGGAAACATAGCACCTTAAGTGTAGCACAGTTCTCCGCTACTCCCTTTGAGTCCCTTGCATTGAGAGGACTGGGAACGAATAGACTCCCTCTCACTGGGGAGAGGGCCGGGGTGAGGGGGTTCTGTGCGCGTTCACCTCCCTCTCCTTATGGGAACCGGGTTGGTGTCAGGGAAAAATATCTATGGAGCCCAAACTCCGACCGTCAAGCAAAGTTGCGAAAGGGCCTGTTGCAACTTGGCCGAAGTTCATTGGTCGCCTGCGGCGCATACGCTATACTGAAGCCAGTGAAATCCAAGCACGCAAACGCTCTCTAATCAGCGCGCAGCACATGACACTGGACGTCCCAATTCGCGTTCGCTACGCCGAGACCGACGCCATGGGCGTGGCGTATCACGGACACTATTTCACGTGGTTCGAAGTCGCCCGCGTAGAACTCATGCGGGCGCTGGGATTGCGCTATCGCGACCTCGAAGCGGAAGGGATCTACTTGCCGGTAGTGGAGTGCCGCGCGCAGTTCTTGTCTGCCGCCCGCTACGATGCTGCCTTGCAAATTCGCACCGCGCTGATGGCGGCCACACGCGCGAAGATCGTCTTTGGCTATGAGGTGCGGGATTCGGAGGCATCGACGCCCCTCCTCGCACGCGGCCAGACCACCCATGCGTTCACCGGCCGCCAGGGCCGCGCGACGCGCCTGCCCCAAACTCATCCCCTCTGGCAGGGCATGCGCCAAGCCGCCTACCTGCCTGAGTTCGTATCCTTTGCATAGGAGCAACCGCTACCCATGACCCCTCAACCTCGGCGGCAGACGAGTTCGGTGCTCCGGCTCATTCTCTACGGGCTGGTAGTCCTCATCCTCATCGTCTCGTTCCTCTATGCGTACGAGTTGACTGGCGGGCTCGTTGACGGCTTGCTGGAGGGAATAGGCGACATCATCGGTCAATTCTAGAACTGCTGCGTACCCAAAACCCACTGCTTTCCCCACAAGCGTGCGAAATAGTGGTAATTGCACCTCAGGGAATGTGTCTGTCTTAAGGGTTGGACAACATGCGTCTACGCAGGTAACCGAGGATGTGACGCCCCGTCATACGCGGATGGAAGATCCCAGCGGTACTCCGCGGCTACGTTGAGTCCGGCACCGGGGTCGGCGGCGGCTTGGGGGTGAGATACGCTTCCACTTCGTCGTGGGCGTTTTGCGCCGCTTCTTCGATGGAGACTTGCCCGCGCGCCACGGGCAGCGTGAGCCGGCTAAAGAGCCGCCAACTCAGGACCGTCGAGGTCGCGAGATGGGACGGCACGCTATCCACCAGGAGCTCCAGCAGCACGTCTCGCGCCACGGGGTCAAGCAGCAACGACATGTACTTGCCCGCCGGCTTGTTGATGAAGCCCTGCGCTTCCGTAACGGCCGGCACCAGGCGAACCTGGCCGATGTGATGTCCCAGATGCAGCATAGCCGCAAAGCCCGCGTCGCCATTCTGGCTGCCCACAGGCATGACTAGCGCCTCTTGCAAGCCGAGCGGCACCCCACTGCGGTCTTCTTTCGGAATGACCGCGGGCATCCGGTCCGCTCGCAGGCGACCGAAAAACGGCGTGAATACCATGGCCGTTTGCAGGCGCTGGCCGTTGATGGTGCCGCGCAGCGTATTGGAGTCTACATCTGGGCCATGCGGCATAGCGCCATGGATGCGGCCAATTTCCTGCCAAAAGCGTATGCCGCGTTGCGCGGCCGGCTCCGTGAGCTTGATCGTGCCGGTATCCAAGTCTACGGCGTCGCCGCCTTCCTGCAAGACGAAGGGCAGCCAGCCGGGGATGCTCCATTCGGAATATCCCCAAAAGTCAATGTCGGTGTCGCCGTCTGTGTCTCGCGTCAAGGACTTGGCGGTGAAAATGAAGTCTTCGTGGTTCCACGTGTGCGTGGGTGCGGCTACCTTGAATTCCTCGAACTTGGTGCTGTTGTACATCACCATGGCCGGCAGCACCGCGAGCGGCACGGCCATGAGCTGGCGCTGGTAGCGGGACAATTGCAGCGCGTTTGCCGCGAAGGACTCGAGCCGGTCGCTGTCGTCCGTCTGGGCATAGCGGTCAAGCGGAGCGAGGATTTGGTGCGTAAAGGCGCGGGGAAAGTCCAGCGCGGAGTGCATCCAGGCAATATCAAGCGGCACGCCGCTGGCGTCGCGCGCCACCACGAATTCCCAGAAAGCATCGCGCCACGACTTGCCGCTCGGCCGCGAGATCTCCACGGCTTCCAACTGAGCGCGCGGCGTGGGGCCGTCAATGCCCTCCGCGTTCCACGCGGCAATCGCATTATTGGCCTCGGTGGGTATGCCCCCCAAGCGCGCCATGAAGGCAAAGGTGAGTGTGGCCGGCTCGGCCGCCTGGCTGCCGCTTGCAGAGCGCGGGGCCTCACGGAAGGGAGCATTGCCTTCCAGTTCGGGCCTGGAGGGTGCGCGGCCCGGACCCCCGCCGCAGGCGGCGAGCACTGCTGACCCACCGCTCAAGGCAGCCAGCGTAGCAATGCACTCTCGTCTCGTCATCAAGCCTTTACCGGTCTTCTCTTTGACTTCGTCCGAACTCTCCGGCGCTAGCCAGGCGGTGAACCCAGCCATTCACGCACGACCGCCGCGCCTCTCTCCAAAGCGGCGGCAGCAGTGAGATTGCCCCTGAGCGCAGGCAGGGCCATGTGCTCGGTCAGGGTCTTCCCTAATCCACTATACAACGAGAGTGTGGTACCGATACTGTATGAGAGGCTGCGCAAGACCACGTCCGCGCGATCCAGCCCCAAGGCGAGGTCAGCATGCATGCGATTGGGACGCCGGATGAACTCAATCGCGTTGTTGCGCGGCGGGACGAGCAACTGTGATCCGAGTTGCGCGGCCAGTGGCTTGGCAACCGCGTAAGCCGCGTCCAGATCCCCACTCTGCGCGGAGACGCCGACCATGTCGGTAACCACCATAGGCACGGACTGCGCCGGCCCATTCGGGGCGCCAACAAAACCATATGTCGGCGTGTACGGTTCCACCGTATGCCAGTTGATGAGATCGAGGCGCAGCGGCGCGCTGGACGTCCCCTGGCGGCGGCGCATGATAGCGTCCAAGGTTACGTGCGGGCCGCCCTCGAGCGCGCCATGCCGGTGGGCAAGATCCAACCAAAACTGCAGCCCGCGCCGGGCTTCAGACTCAGCGAGCGTCGTCTTACCGGTACCGAGGTCGGCCACGCGCCCGCCGGCGCCGACAATGAAGAGCAGCCACGCCGGAACTGACGTGGTGCCGAATCCCCACATAGTATTGCCGTTGGCGGTATGAGTCAGCGTCGCAGCCATGGCGGCAAATTCATCCCATGACCAACTCGACAGCGGCGGCGGCACCTCACGTGCAGCCAGAACCTCAGCATCGTAACGCACCGCGAGAACGCCGAGCGCCGCCGGGAGCGCCATCTGCTGCCCCCAATACTGCAGGGCGCGCAAGGACTGAGGGTGGTACCCCTTTAGCGTGTTGTCGGAATCGTTGTCGAGAAAGGGATTCAGGGGACGCAGCAAGTCGCTGCGCAGGATTTCGGGTAAGTCATCGTGTAGACTAAACCAGACAACATCAGGAGCTTCACCGGCTGCAACGCGCTGGCGCACGCCAGTTACGAAAGAGCGTCCGGGTGTGGAGACAATCTTCTGAATCTCCCGGATATTGGGCATGCCGCCGCGCGCGCCGGGCGCCAAACCGTAGCGAACGATTGGCAGCGCTTTTTCGAGGACAGCGTCCGTCCTATCGTTGGCTCGCACCGCAATCGTGACGGTAACATCCTCAGGCACCGGCGTCGGCACATCGGGGGCGCCGCGCTTTCCGCAAGCAAGCAGCATGGCACTGCCCATGCCTACAGCCCCGGACCGCATTAGTTGCCGTCGTGTCATGCTCGTACCCACCGCAAAGAGCTGCTATGACGCCATTATACTACACCCCGTACGCGCAAAAGATGTCAATCGTCCGAAAAATCAGATCCCGTCTCCTTGCGCAGCGCGTACTTCACGAGTGTCCAGAGCGCGTGCGGGCCATCGGTCCACGGATTGAGCTTGCGCTCTCTGCGTGGCGTGTAGGCAATCGGCACTTCGACGATGCGATACCCTAGCTTCAGAATTTTCGCCGTAATCTCAGGCTCGATCTCAAATCCCGACGCCTCGATCGTGAACTGATCGACAACCTCCTTGGCCATCATCTTGTAGCAGGTCTCCATGTCGTGCAACGAGACACGAAACAGAATCCGAGTCACCAGGGTAAGAAACACATTGCCGAGACGCCGGATCAGCTCTTGGTGGTGCAAGGAG
>VXOZ01000201.1 GCA_009839775.1 Chloroflexota bacterium
AGGTATGACACCCTTGTTCCTTGGCCCAACACATGGCGTGCCATTGCAAGCCGTGCCCGATGCGCAAGTCTCGCCCTGCCGTGGCGCTGGCGCCAAAGAGGTAGGTGGCCGTACCCCCGTACGCAGTAAGAAGGAGGCCGCCCAGCGGCTTGCCGGCGTGCTCAGCCAAGAAGAGTGTCGCGATGCCTGGCGCCTCCAGGGTCTCGCGCATTGTCGCGAAATACGGCCAGGTGTGAATGCCAAACCCATCGCGCTCCGCCGTCTCCGTGAGCAGCGTATAGAAGTCTCGCCAATCCGCTTCGGTCCGGCCTACACGAACTTCCAACCCGCGCCGGAAAGCGAGACGGATATTGCGCCGCATGCTGCTTTGAAAACCGGCGAGAATAGTATCCTCGGTGGGCCGCAGATCGACAAGCCCGGTGGCGGGCGGCTGAATGTAGTCCGGTGTTGCGACGAATGCGGTGGGAAGCCCTGGACTACAATTCTCTCCCCAAGGAGGCTCCACCCAGAGCGCAAACGCGCCTGCGCGCCGTGCTTCCTCCGCTACGTGTCGTAGGACGGCTTCCGCCACAGCAGACTCATTGGGTGCGGTAACCGGCCCTCGCGGCATATAAGCGAGCGCGCCCAACAGCGGCACATGTCGCAGCAACCATTGGGCGGCGGCAATAGGCTGTCCATTACGCAAGCAGAGTAGGCGAGATGTCTCCCAACCGGTGCGTGACTTGAAGTCTCCCCAAGCCCAGCTTTGGAGCAACTCTCCACCCCAAGCAATTACCGGCGTGTCCCACTCGCTTTGCGTTGACGGAGTCGCAAGAACCAGGTCAGTCGCCGCGGATTCTGCTGACTTCGTCAAGGACTCGGCGACTTCGCCGCCCTTCCGCACTGGCTATCCCTCAGCGGGTTGCGTTGCGTCGCGTACTGGCTCATGCCGCAGCCGGCTGATCGCCATCATCAATCCGCCGAAACCGAGGATCACCACAATAAGAGGCGCCCAGGGTCCGACGTAGGGAATGAACGAAACACCAAAGAGAATGAGCAATCCGATCAGCAGCCCGAAGAATTGAATGAGGCGTCGGTTACCGTCTGCAAAGAAGCTCAGAAGCAACCGGCCGATAGTCAAGCTGACGAACACCTGTGCCGAAAAGAGTGCGATGCCATAGAGCAAGAGTGCAATCAGCCCAAGTGGAATGCCAATCACCGTGATCATCACGAGAATGGAAACGATCGGTACGACGATCAGGAATACAATTCCCATTCCGATACTTAGGAGCGGGTTCTCAAGCAGTTGATTGGACGCTGTGACTGTTAGCCGGGGGAATGCGAGCAGCAGCGCAGTCCCATAGACGGCGGTCGTGATGAGGCCGGCAATCCCTATAATGATCGGGTCAAGCGCAAAGCCTATGTCGATGTCGATCGCCTCTTCAACCATCTCACCCGCTATTTCGCCGCCAATTTCGGCGCCACTGGCAATCTCAGCTTCTTTCTCGGAGCGATAGATGAGATCCCCGCCGATGCTTGCGCCATCCGTGATAACTAAATCCTCTACGCTGATGTCAATTCCTGCGCCAACGCTTCCGTTGTGTGTGACCTTCTCGGCAACACCGGCGACGCGGCGTTCGACGGTACCGTCAAGCGTCAACGTAGATATTGTCAATATCAGGTCGCGGCCAACTACGCCGCCACTGTCGATGGAGATTGTGTTGCCTATGATCAAGAGGTCTTCACCTACCGAACCCGACATCAAGAAAAAGCTATTGGCAGCCACCCGTGCGCTTTGAGAGACCGTGCCACCTATTGTGATGTCCTGGCCTGCAAGACTTGCGTTGCCATTCACGGTGCCGTTGATTTCAATGGTGGTCCCAGCGGCAAAGACATCACCATTGACCGTGCCATTGATGATTAGCGTCGTGCCCAGCAAATAGAGATCGTCGTTGATGACTTCGCCCTCACCAATGGTTATTGACGTATCGGTGCGAAAGTCAGCCGCGGCGGCGGCAGATGCACCGAGGAGCGTAAGCATGAACGCCAGCATGAACGCGAGACCAAGGCGTTGTTTCATTTGAGAACTTCTCCTTGTGGGCAAGGGGTCGATCACTCCGCTTTTGTTGCTTTCAGGGTACCTTATTTGCGATGTGCACTGCCACTGTGCCCAGCCCAAGGTAGCGATACGAGACCTCAGCAAAGCCGGAATCTCGCAGAGCTGTGGCTAAATTCGGCGCATTGGGGAAAGACTGAAGCGACGTGGGTAGGTAGGTGTATGCCTCCTGGTGGCGAACCAGCAGCTTCCCCAGGAGCGGGACGAGATTGTTGAAATAGAGCTCAAAGGCGCTGCGAAATCCCGGAATAGGAGGATGGGTAATCTCCAACGTCACGAACCGTCCGCCGGGACGCAATACGCGGTGGCACTCTGTGAAGAACTCTTCCAGGTTTACAAGATTCCTGAGCAAGAATGCATTTGTAACAACGTCAACGCTGGCGTCTGGCAGAGGAAGAGCCAGCACGTTCGCGCGCAAGAATTCTATCGGAAAGCGCTTCTCTCTGATTTGCGCGTGCTTTGCTTGTGCCAGATCAAGCATAGGTGGCGAGAAGTCAACGCCAAGAATCGTGCACGGGGCCATGGCTTCCTGCATGACGGCAAAGCTCAGGTCGCCGGTGCCGCAGGCAAGGTCCAGGACTACGGCCGGATCGCTGGCGACGATCTCGCGCGCTGCCGTGCGCCGCCAGAGATGGTGCGCGCCTGCGGTCATGACCGTGTTCATGAAATCGTACGTCGGCGCGATGGCATCGAACATGCGCCGCACATACGTCGGTTTCTCTTCTTGGGAGATCATCGACTTTCCGTTAGCGCTGCGTGATCGTGGGGCCGCATGGAAGACGTATCTGCCAAGGCTCTGGGAAACTAGCCGGCACGTAGATCAGCGACGACGTTTTCATCCAGCGGAAAGATCGGGCGCACGCAGTGCTCGTACGACAGCGATTCAAGATTGAGGCTCGCGGAGCCCGGCGTGTCTAAGTGCACGATGCGGGCCGCAATCGACTCGTACCACGTGCGGAAACCGTTGGGGGACTTTGCAACGACGAGGTCAAAGTCCTGCGGCTCAAGACCAAACCCCTGGAACACTCTGCGGCCGACAAACAAGATCAGGCGTTCGGTAGTGAGCACCACGATGTTGCCGATAGTGAGCACCGCCGTGCGGCCGGCTTGCTCGACAACGCCGTTCTCATAGGCGAATTCGCCGTCATGCAAACTCTTTACATAAACGGTCACTGTAAATGGCGTGTGACGCCCAGGATCCATGGTTCCGCCCAGTTGCAGGGTGATAGTGCTCCCAACACCGGCTGCGAATGCGGCAGCCACGGCCGGCGCATCGATCAGTGGGATGAGCGCCCGTTTGTCATAGTCCTGCGCCAGCAATGCTTTGATCACCGCGTTGCTATCGCCCGGCGCCCCAGAGGACGTAGCGTCGGCGGCATCGGAAAAGACCGTAAGGCCAGGAGTTTCCTGCGCCAGGGCAACCGCCTCAGGCAGAGGCGTAAGTTCTGCCATCCACAAGTCGCGGTTGTCCCACATGAAGGCAGCGATCCGCTCGGCTTCTGCGTTTGCCCGCGCTTGGTCGCCATCCGTCGTCACAATGACGTAGGACTGTAGGTCGGGCACGTCGGTGAAGGGATTGGAGAGATAGATGTTGCCGACAAGGCCGCCCGGGGACTCCTCGACTGCCTGGCACAGGCGAATAGCATCGCCAAAACGACCGGTGGCGGTAAGTAGCTCATCGCCTCGGGCCATTAGCGGTATCTTCACACGGGCCGTAGTTGGCGCAGCGTTCTCTTTCAGCATGCGCATCAGGTTGCGCGCCGCCCGCACGCCCGTCTCATAGAAGTCCGTATGGGGATAGGTATGGTAACCGACCATCATGTCGGCGGTGTGGAGCATGCGATCGGTTATCACCGCATGAAAGTCCAGAGAGGCAACAATGGGGATACTTCCCACGCACTCCCGCACGGCTGCCAGCAGCCTGCCCTCCGGATCGAATTCCGTCTCACTGGCCATGGCGCCGTGCAGCACGAGAAGGACGGCGTCCACGTCGCTCACCGGCTTAATCGCGGCGATGATTTCTTGGATCAGCCGGTCGAGTACGGCATCGGCGACGGGCCCATGGGGTACGGCCCACGCCGCCATGGTCGGGATAACTTCAACGTCGCCGTGCTCCACAAAGACGTCAAGCGCGCCCGCAATTTCGGTATTCGTGCCTTGCAGTTCCTCCACGATGGCGGCGCCGTGAACGACGCGAAAGTCCTCGTATTGAGTTAAGTGCGGGTTGAAGGTCGCTGTTTCTTGCTGCAGTTCTGCGATCAGGACACGCGCCATTGGAATCCCCTTTGTTCGGCAATTGTGCGGTTATTGTCGTCGCTCGACTACGTAGTCAATCAGCATGTCCAGGGAGTTACGGCTGTCGCCGGAGGGCAATGCAGCCAATGCCGCGCGCGCCTGCTCGCCAAACTCTCTCGCCTTGGCATAGGCAATCTCAAGCGCGTCAGATTGGCGAATGGCCTCCACCGCTTTCCAGACAGTATCTTCATCAGCGGCTTCTTGCTTGAGAAGTGCGGTAACGGCCGGATGGGCAGGGTTTTGGCGCAAGAAGACGATTGAAGGTAGTGTGACCGTTCCCTCGCGCAGGTCGCCCCCGACGGGCTTGCCCAGTTCCTCTTC
>VXOZ01000069.1 GCA_009839775.1 Chloroflexota bacterium
AAATTTTTTGCCGCCGCGCCCCCCGGGGGGCCCCCCGTGCCGCCTCGATATACGGCTTGACTACAACGGAAAGCGCCTGGGACTTCAGCAAGATACTGGCGCCGCCAAAGCCGGAGAGGATACCGATGATGAGCGCCAACTCAAAGTGCCCCACGCCGATAAGCGCGCTCAAGACGATGAGGATGCTGATTCCCGGCATCATGACCATAAGGTCGGCAAAACGCATCAATATCGTGTCAACGACACTGCCGTAGTACGCCGCAACTGCCCCGATCGTCGTGCCGATGGTGACGGTAACAATCGCAGCCAGCAGGCCGAGCAAGAATTCGGTCCGCGCGCTGTGCATGAGCTGGCTGAGAACATCCCGGCCCAGGGGATCGGTGCCGAGTAGATGGTTCCAACTGGGCGGCGCGGGTTGGCGGGTCTCATCAAATGCGTATCCGACGACGGGATCGTAGACTCGCTCCTCCCACACTGTGTTCATGAGAATCGGATGGGCCAGGGCGAGCACCAGATAGAAGATGATGATCACGAGGCCGATCACGCCAATGCGCGTGCCGAGAAAGAGCGACCAGTTTTCGCGCAGGCTCCGCATGAACAGGTTGAGCCGCACCTTCCGGATCGATGGCGCTGCGTCTTGGGGGGCAACGTCTACAGCCACTAGTACCTAATCCTTGGGTCCAGAAAGACGTAAATCACGTCCACCGCCAGGTGGGCGAGCAGGACGAAGATGCCTACGAACACGAACGCGCCGACCGCTAGGGGCAGGTCTTCCGCTACTGCCGCCGACACCAGTGTCTGCCCCATGCCGGGCCACGAGAAGACCGACTCGATGATCACACCGCCGTCCACGGCAAACGCCAAGCTGAAGACGAGGCTGGTAACCACCGGCAGCAAAGCGTTCCGCGCCACATGTTTGTCACGCACGGCCTTTTCCGGCAGGCCCTTGGCGCGGGCCGCCAGCACGAAGTCCTCACGCATGGTCTCCAGCATGCTGTTGCGCGTAAGCAGCATGGTGCCGGCAAAGCTGATGAGGGTCAGCGTGAGCACCGGCAAGACCATGTGCTTGACAATATCCCAGGCAAGATGGCCGTGACCCGTCAGCCGCCAGGCTCCGAGCATCACACCCACGCTCGCCACGATGCTGCCAAGTTGGATGAGCCGCGCCCCCGCGATACGGAGCCGCGTGGTAATGACAAAGACGACGAATACGATAATGGAAAGCGCCAGCGCCGTGAGCATCATGCGGCCGAACAGCGTGTTCGCCTCAATCGGGGCTTCTCGCCACAAAACAGGATCGAGGAACTTGCCGATGGGAAACCACCCTGCCTTGAAGGCGAAGAGCCAGATCATCATGAGAGCGAACCAGGGCGTGAAGACCGTGTAGAGCGTCACGCCGCCAATGGTGGTTGCGTACTCGGTCCAGCCACCACGACGCCAGGCAATGATCTTGCCCAAGAGAAATCCCAGGTAGAACGAAAACACCGTGGCGGTGAAGAAGAGCGCCACCGTGCGCGGCAGGCGCTCGGCAATGACGTCGGCGACGGTACGGGGATAGAAGCTGAACGATACGCCGAAACTGCCGGTAAAGACGTTTCTCACGTATACGAGGAATTGCTTCCAGAGCGGCTCGTTGAGCCCAAACTGGTTTTGCAGCCGCTCCCGGGCGTCCGGCGGCAATTCGGGATTCATCGCATATACGTTGCTGATGTCGCCCGGCTGCGCATTGACGATGAAGTAGACAATGCAAATAAACGCGAACAGCGTCAGCAGAATCTGCAGCGTTCTGCTGATTAGGTAGCGAGCCATTCGCCGACACCACCCCTTTGTGATTGACTATTGCGCCCTATTATTCACGCTTGCGGTCATGCAGTCAAACCGACCGCAGGTAAAGGTGAGGAATAGTAGAAACTTGTGCTGAGGCCAGGCGCGAGACCTCAGATCCGGCGTTGGTGTACGACCACGATAAGCACGTGGGTAGCCCTTGTGCGGCTCTGACCAGCACACGCAAGCAAGACGGTACGGTGAGGATTTCCTCTCACACCGACCCCTTTCTGGAAGAGGGAGCCTTCGCGTCCGCCGGCAGGGGCTGTGCAACGCCTTCGGCGCGCCCGATGCTAGCATTTCCTGGGGTACGGGCGTGACAAGCGCGACAGGCGCGATCCACAAACAAGAGTAGGGGCACGATATATCGTGCCCCTACCGCGTCATGCGTTACCCACAGCTTCGTCCAACTCCTGATGAGGCCGATGCCTTTTAGCGTCGGTCTCACCGGCGTACCGGCCGTGGGCCGTTACTTTACTTGCACTGCCGTCTGCATGCCGCCCACACCTTCCAAGCCGCCCAGGACCTCAGTGTACGGGAAGTCGACACTGGATGGTCGGTAGGAATCCAACTTCGGAATGGTGAACAGCGTCACATAGGGCAGGTCTTCAGCCAGGAATTCCTGTAACTGGAATACCTTGTCACGCGCGCCCTCGATGGTAGTCTCGGAGAGCAGGCTGAACGAGATGGCGTCGAACTCGGGATTGGCGTAGCCGCCCCAGTTGTAGCCGCCGTCGTTCTCCGGCGCGCGGCGTCCGTTAAAGAAGGTCTCCAAGTAGTCCGGGAAGAGGCTCAGGCTCCAGCCCAGGATCCACATGTCGAGGTCTTCTTGCACGGTCTCGCTGAACAGCACGCCCACAATGACGTTGAAGCCGGTCAGGTTGGCGCGCACCGGAATGCCGACGTCATTCAACCAGCGCTCGATCCAGATGGCGAACGTGGCGCGCAGCGGATCGTAGCCCGCGCTGGGCGCAATGATTGTCAAAGCCGGCACGTCCGAGCCGTCGGGCATTTTGAGACCCTTGCCCGCCTTGGCCACGAAGTTGCCGTCCTCGCTAATCTCCGGCTCTTCCTCATAGGTAAAGCCGGCGCTCTTGAGCAATTCAACGGCTTGCGTCAACCGCTCGCCTCTGGTCAGGCCCTGGCCGATCTTGGCCGTATCGGCGTTGAACCAGGCCGCGTTACCGGACGGCACCATGGAGTATGCAGGGATAGCCGCGCCCTGCAGCACGGTCTGGGTAACGAACTCCTTGTCGATCATGATCGCCACCGCTTGCCGGAACTCGCGGATGCTCATGGGCTCCTTACGCACGTTGAAGCCCAGGTAGAACATGCCGTTGTCCAGATTGGAGACGATTTCCAGGTCGCCCGCCGCTTGAATGCGCTCGCGGAAGCCCTTCTCCAGACCAAGGGGATTGAAGACGTAGTCAATGTCGCCTTTGGTCAGCGCCAGGATCGCGGCATCCTGGTTGCCATAGATGCTGAAGAGAGCGGAGTCCACGTGGGGGCCAACCGTGTACTCCAATTCCTTGTCACCGCCGGCCTCGCCAAAATACGTGGCGGTGTAGCCCAGCCGCTCGTTGACTTCCTGCAAGACGCCGCTGGCATACCGCGTAATCACGGAGCCGGTGGCGTAGTAGTTGTCGGCCCGGCTGTTCTCGAAGAAGGCGCCCGGTTCCCACTTGCCGAACGTGAAGCCGCCCAAGGTGGGATCGTTCTCGGGCACGTGCGCCATCAGCGCTTCGATTTGTGCCTCCGGTTCGCCGGCCTGCTTGGCCTCTGCCACCACAGGAGCCCAGTAGTGCTCCGGCAGAATCGGCATGAAGGCCAGGCCGAATTGCCAGATGCTCAGGCCGGGCGTCTGGGGATTGCCCTCGGCGTCGGCCGCCTTGAAGAAGATCTTGATGCGATGGCTGTCGATGGCCTCGATGCGGTCGAGGAAAGCGGGGTCGACCACGGCGCCAAAGTTACCGCTGATGCCCATCTCGAGCACGGTGTGCGCCGTGAAGATGATGTCGTCCGCGTTGAGCTCCTCGCCGTCGCTCCACATAATGCCCTGTCTGATGGGCACCTCGGTGGTCCAGTACTCAGTACCGTCCACGGTCTCTTTCGCGAGGTCCGTGGGGAAGTCCGCCGCCAGGCTCGGGACCCACTCGAAGTTCTGGTCCGAGTAGCCGTAGAGCGCGCCGGTCCAACCGCTCAGGACGTATTGCGTCCATACCGAGCCGCCGGGGCCGCCGTAGTAGTTCCAGAAATTGCGCGAAATGGGCTCTTCGAAAATGCCCATGCGATAGACCGACGGGCCCATCTCTTCCGGCGCTTCCACGGCTTCTTGCTCCGGCATGGCCTCCGGCGCGGCCGGCGCCTCCTGGGCGCACGACGCCAGCGCAATAGCCGCGAGAATGGCGACCAAGAAAACGGCCGCTCTCATCCACAATGATCTAAACACCGTGATTCCTCCCTTGCGTGACTATCCCTATTGCAGCACTTCTCGCTGAACTGAACCGCACGAATCCAAACACTTTTCTCTATTTCTTAAGGTCGCTCCACCCGTTCTAGCGCGCGGGAAAACCCCCTGTGCAAGAAGCTGCTGCAGTTACACGATTTGAGTCCATAGTGTACACGCTGCAAAACACCCGTCAAGTTTCCGACAAACGGTAATAGGTGTAGCTCCGGCAAGGCTAGTCCACGCAGCATCACGCCTTAGCTACACCGTCAGATATGGTGATTCAGGATAGAGGATGAGACTGGATGGCATGGCTACACTTGCGCTGAGCGTCAGGAGTTCCCTCTCCTGGGGGAGAGGCCTAGAGCCCAATGCTGTCGCATTAAGATCAAGGCAGTACGCTCATTGGGCGCGCTCTGCCCCCTCTCCCTGTCGAG
>VXOZ01000145.1:0-2130 GCA_009839775.1 Chloroflexota bacterium
GCGTTGTACGATTATACCGATCCGGAGACGGGGCTGAAGCCCATTGGCTTTGCATTCAAGAAACAGAACGCCCGCATGCTCGATCTCTATGGCGATACCACCGGTGACGTGGTGTTCTGCTATGCCGATGAGTACGGCTCACAGCACGGGCCGCAGTTCCCGTCCGCCACCGACGGCATGGGCGACCTGCACGGGCTCTTTGCGCTCTCCGGCCCCGGCGTGAAGAAAGGCCACGTGCTGGAGCGCAACGTCAGCCTCAAAGACTTGGTTCCCACGGTCTGCCATCTCATGGGCTTGCCGGTGCCCGCCGATTGCGAGGGCGCGGTAGTCTATCAGGCGCTCGACGACCCGGATGCTCCGCTCAAGGAGCGCGAACGCCTCCAGCACCATGTCGATGTGCTCTCCGGCGTAGCGGAATCGGAGGCAGCGATGACGCACACCTACCACAAAGCGGAGGGATGAGAGATGGGCAAAGAAAGCGCTGACGGAGGCCGTCTAGTCGGCAAGGTGGCAGTAATCGCCGGGGCAGGCGGTGGCATGGGGAGCGCGACGCCGTTGCACTTCGCGCGCGAGGGCGCGAAGGTGCTCCTGGTTGCCCGGCGCGCGGAGCCGCTGGCGGCGCTGGCCCGGGAGATTGAAGAGCGCGGTGGTGAAGCTGCCATCGCTACGGCAGACTTGGCGACGCCAAATGGGGCGGCTGCCATGGCTCAAGCCGCCCTCGATCGCTGGGGGCGCATAGACGTGCTCTTCGACAACCTTGGAGACTACGCCTACGGCGGCCAGAAGCTGCACGAGACGGGGCCGGATGAATGGCGTTACCTGATTAACATAAATGTCGATACGGCCTACTATTGTGCCCATGCGGTCCTGCCGTCGATGGTGAACCAAGGCAGTGGCTCCATCCTCTTTGTGGCGGCGGCTCTGCGTACGCGCCGTGAAGCGAACGTCGGCTATGCGGCAGGCAAAGAGGCGCTGGTAGGGCTCACCCGCACTCTGGCGCGTGAGTACCGTGAGCACGGCATCCGCGTGAACTGCATCTGCCCCGGCGCTATTGGCGATTCGCGCGGTGCTGAAGACGCCGGCTTGCCGCCGCCAACGCTCGGCCGCGACGGCCATCCCGCCGATGTGGCGCTTTCAGCCGTCTACTTTGCCGCGGATGAAGCGGCCTGGGTCACGGGACAATGCTTGGACATTGACGGCGGCGATTCCCTGTAGCACTCGGATTTCGGCCCACGACCTATACCGAGCCGATGCCTGTAGCACCCAGATGCCAGTCCACAGCCCAAGGCAACCGTTTCCCGTTGGAACTAGGCGCTCGCTTGAGCGAGGATGCGGTCCACTTGGTAGCCAAGCCCGGTTCCAGTGAGCGTTCCCGTGTGTGCCACGCCGTTACGGACATTGGCGATGCGCGGATGGACGGCGGCCACCGCGCCATTCGAGGCCGGGAAGAACTGGCGCGAGTTGCACTCCACGCCCATCATGGGATTGATGCGCGCGGCGAAGCTTACCGAGTGGATGAGCGAGAGATCGGGATTGGTAAGGTCCTGCACCGTGTACGGCAGGCCGTCGTGAGTTGCGAGCGCGGTGAAGAGCAGGCTGTGGGAGTGGCCTTTGCACACCTTGAGCGCGATGCCGGACCAGCCAAGCTCCTTGGCCCGCTCGTACTGGCGGTGATTGTAGAGGCTCTCGTCCATGATGACCGGCTTGAGCTTGTCGATGCCATCCATGCGGAAGGGCGCTTGATCTAAGTCGCGGTGCGTGGGCTGTTCCACGTAGAGCAAGGCGTCGTAGGCGGCGGGTGACTGTTCACGTACGCGCTCTAGGTACTCGACCATATAGTCGGGAGTCTCGCAGATCTCGTTCGTGTCGGCAGTGAGATAGATCTCCTCCCTGCCTTGCTTTGCGAGCGCTTCTTTGCCGATGGCATAGATGTCTAATGTGCGCTGCACGTCCCAGTCCATGTCATTGCCCAAGAGTTTGATCTTCAGGCAGTAAACACCGTCCCGTTCGATCCATTGGTCGAGCGAGACCGGCTCGCCGTCGTCCGGGTCGTCAGCGGTGATCTCGCTCTCCCAGAGCTTGTCGAGGCCGCCGACGAGGTGGAAGACGGGCATCTCAGCAACGTACGCC
>VXOZ01000145.1:2140-4693 GCA_009839775.1 Chloroflexota bacterium
CATCGAGGTACTGTCCCCTAAACTCCGGTCCGAGGTACGCGCTGAGGTCTTCCGCCATGAACTCGTCGGAATAGCCGTCATAGCTCGAGATGCCGTTCACGTTGCCGAACGCGTCGTGGAGCGCGCCGTCAAAAGGCGAGCCGCATACTAGCGAAGCAAGCACCGGCATTGGCTCCGCAAGCTGCAGGGCGCGACTGGCCTCAGCGGCGTTGCTGAGGAGCGTGGGCTCAGTCTTGAGGGCAATGTCGATGGGATGGGCGTAGCTAGAGTGGCCTTCTAAGGCTTTGGCGTAACGTTCGACCACCTGGCGCATCGCGGCGTCGCGAGCCAGGGCATCCACATTATCTGTGGGCCAGGCCCAGCCGATGGCAAGGAACATGCTGCCCCAGCCTTCCGCTGTCTGTCCGGCGCGATTTTCTACCGCAATGCGCACCCGCACGTGGGTGGCGCCCTCCATGGTGACACCGCCGAACTTGAGCGGCGTGCGCGCGATCTCGTCGGTGAAATACGTCTCCACTTCTCGGATGCGAATATCGGATAACAACTGCGCCGCCATGCTTCAGAACCCTTTCGTCTCGCTGTACCCTGAAGGTTCGCCCTCACCCTAGCCCTCTCCCCGAGGGAGAGGGGATAGTCGCGGAGCGACGTTTACCGAGTCAACCGTTCCAATACCGATTCAATCGCTCTAAGTTGCCTTAGCTGACTCCCAGTTCAAGTGTGCGGGGGCCGTCGATCATGCCGTCACGGTACATGACCTTTCCGCCCACGATGGTCAATTTCACATTCGCCATGGCCTTGATGTCCGCAAGCGGATTGCCTTCCACCGCGATGACATCGGCAACTTTTCCTGTCTCCAACGTCCCTCGTTCATCGAGAACATCCAGGCCCTTGGCCGGATTGTACGTGGCCATGTGAAGCACGTCTTTGGGCGGGATGCCAAGCAGCTCAACCGCACACTGCAGCGAAATATAGTAGTCGTCAGGCGGCGTATACCGCACGCCCGCATCGCTGGAGACGATGAGGTTCACCCCCGACTGCCAGATCTTGCGGAAGTGCTCGACACGTTCTTCCTCTATAGGACCCTCGATGTTCATGGCTTCGCGCAAGAGCGCGCTGTTGGGTTGATCGTCAAGATAGCCCCGTAAGACTCCCGCTATGGTGATGGAAACCGTCAGACCCTTTGCAACGGCCGTTGCCATGGCGTCCTCGTCGTAGTCATAACCGCCGTCGGCGCCAAGCCATACGCAGTGTTCTATGGTGTCGATACCGGCTTCGATGCAGTTGCGGATGCTATCCGCGGGAATGGCGTGCGCTGCCACCGGTGTGTCGAGCTTATGTGCTTCTTCCACCACCATGCTTAGCTGCTCGGCGCTATATTGCACCATGAGCGGGTTGGACTCGGCCGTCATGTTGCCGCCGCTGGCGCAGATCTTGATGACGTCGGCACCTTCTTTGACGAGCGTGCGCACGGCCCTGCGCAATTCCCACTCTTCATCAGCTTCCCAGCCGACAAAGTGCAGGTGTCCGCCGGTCACGGTGATGGGAAAGTTGCAGGAGAGGATGCGGGGACCGGCAATCTGGCCGCGATTGATGGCGTCGCGTACCGTCGGTACGACGTCACGGCGCGCACCAAGGTCGCGGACGGTAGTGAGGCCGGCCCGCAGGCACTTTTGGGCATTGGCCGCGGTGCGCACCACCTGCTGCATGTCGGTCTCGCGGCTGATGTAGTCTACGACTTCCGGATGAGTACTGCCGGCGGTGAAGCTCAGGTGGATATGTCCGTCGAGCATTCCAGGCATCAGTGTGTGGCAGGGAAAGTCCTCAACAATCGCGTCTTCCAGGTGGTCTTGGCCGAGTTCAGACACCGGCCCCACGTAGGTGATGCGGTCATCAGTGGTCGCCACTGCGGCCTGGGGGATGAGATCGTCGCCGGTGGCAGTAAAGGCCCAGTCGGCTTTCAAAACTCTCTTCTGGCTCACGAGGCATCCCTTTCTGGATAAAACACACGCTGGCCTGGTGCAAGGACGAGCGGCTGTACGCCGCCTCCCTCGGCTTCCAGCGCGTGGGCGAAGTCGGCGGGGTCGGCGGTGTTATTCGCAAACATGTTGTAGTGGGTCGGGATGGCGGTTTGGGCACGGAGCACGGTGGCGAGATGGGCGGCCTCCGGCGCCGGCATGTTGCCCCAACGCCCGTTGATGCAGATGCAGGCCAGGTGGGGCTGAAGCGCGGCAATGCCTTCCATTCGTTCGTGATAGAGCGTGTCACCGCTAATGTACACCCGCAGATCGCCTCCAAAGTCAATCACATAGCCCACGGCGTCAGGCGCGTCGTCGGGATCATCCCAGACGTGGTTGGCAAACGTGGCGTGAATGCGAACGTGGCCGCTGTGGAGCACGTCGTCGTGATTGAGCGTGTACGTTTGGCTGGCAGGAATGCCGAGTTCGCGCATGGCGTTAGTACACGACGACGGGCCGATGAGCAGTGCCGTCGCGTTGTAGCGGGCGATCTCCGGAAAGGCATCGGGGTCGAGGTGGTCGGCGTCCCAACCAACGG
>VXOZ01000092.1:0-1259 GCA_009839775.1 Chloroflexota bacterium
CGGTAGAAGTCAGGTGAAAGACTTAATCATTATACCATTGGGCTTCTGGGTGCTACTACAAGTGGCCTATAACCTTGCCATAGGAGTAGCGCGCGAAATTCTTGCCCGGCGGCCACGGCTATGGGCAGGGGATGTAGCGTTTCGCCGGTAGAATTGGGGTAGACGAGCGGCCGGAGGCAGGAAGCCTCGCAAGAGTATAACGGAGCGCGACTAAAGTTGGATGGTGCGACCGCCGTCCACAACAAACGACGCCCCTGTAATGTAAGAGGCATCGGCGGACGATAAGAACGCAATCATGTTGGCAATATCGCGCCCCGCTCCCAAGCGGCGCAGCGGTGTATTTTGCTGAACTCTGGCGGTGGCATCCGCGAGGGTTAAACCGTCCTCCGCCAGATTTTCTCGCATCATGTCAGTGTCAATAGCGCCGGGGAGTACGCAATTGACCCTAATTCCATCGTCGCCGAACTCGGTTGCCATGGCGCGTGTCAGCCCTATGACAGCGCCTTTGGTTGCGGTGTAGGCGGTGGTGCGGGCCGTGGTGGCAATAGCACGCACGGAAGCGATGTTTATGATCGAGCCGACTTCGTCGCAGTCTTCGACTTCGTCGCAGTCGCCGACTTTGTTTTCCTTCATTACAGGAATGCAATACTTGCTGCACAAGAATAATGCCGTCAGGTTCACGGTAAGTACCTGATTCCACTGTTCCAAAGTAGTCTCAAGGAGCGGCGTATAGAGCCCAATGCCGGCATTGTTGACGAGCACGTCGATCCGGCCAAAATGATCGCGCGCAGTCTGGGCCAAGCGTTCGGCGTCGGCTTCACTGGCAACGTCAACCTGCACGTCTATAGCTGTGCCGCCAGCGTTAGCGATGCCTGCCGCAACCGCGGCCGCTGTATCGGGGTTCAAGTCCGCCACCACTACCTTGGTGCCTGCCTCCGCTAGCCGTTCCGCCGTGGCCCTGCCGATGCCGCGACCGGATCCGGTCACAATTGCCACCTTGTCGGTTAGTTGCATTTCAGTCCTTTCTTAAGCGCTTGCGCGCTCTCGCTAGCGAAACGTCAGGCTGGCCCACTCGTCAGCACTCTTTACAGAGTTCTCGGGATTTCCGCGACTGCGCGCAATGTGACCCTCTTCCTTGCGCAAGGTGGGCTGCGTGGCATCCTGGTAGCGCCAGTCGAAACTCCAGCGAATGCTGTCACTGTGATTCGGCTGGCCGCGATGGAAAAGCAGATTCTGGAAGAGAACCACGTCCCCAGGAT
>VXOZ01000092.1:1269-4666 GCA_009839775.1 Chloroflexota bacterium
CTTCACGAATGGGTCGAGGGAATCGCGGGCGATTTCCAAATAGTACTCGCGGCTCTCGTGGGGCACAGTGCCGAGCTTGTGCGTGCCGGGCACAAACTGCATGCAGCCGTTTTCCACGTGAGCCGGCACCAGCGGAGTCCAAACATTGACCATCCGTTGCAACTCCACGTTCCCTTTAGCGCCCTCGATTTGCTCAGTGTAGCCGCCGTCCTGGTGCCAGAGGACCTCGGTGCCTTTCCATTCGGGGAACTTGGGTCGCGCGCTGTAATTCGGATAGAGGCGGATCTCCGGCCCGATGAGAGCTTCCACCACGTCGAGCAGGGCCGGATTAAAGAAGAGATCGAACAGGCCGGCCAGGTGCAGTTCTCTGCGAAATGACTTGGGCGCGTCGTCCAAGTGATGCTCGTAGAGCCGGAAGAAGCGCGTCTCGAAGGGCTCATCCCGCATCTCACTCGCTATCTTGCCGCTGGACACAAGCTGCTGCGCATGTTGCTCCACGAGCTCTTCCATGGCGGCACGCGCCTGTGCTACCGCGCTTGTTCCCAGAAAGTCTTGGAGTTCGACGTAGCCTTGGTCGTTGAACTGCTCCCGCAGGGCATTCTCATCCATGCTGCTCTCCTCGCTCTATCGTTGGAGACATGAAGCGCTCTTGTTCCACCCGAAGGTGTCGCTCTAGCCAGCCGTTCAGGAGCATGGTAGCACAGAGATGGTTGGTGTTCGCGTCCGTTCGGTTTGCGCGGGTAGACTGCTCTTCAAATAGAATCAGCAGTACACATCGATGTTTCTCGTTACTAGTAGCCGCATCGTGGTTCGGCTATACTTGACACGATGCGCAATTCCCGCCGATGAGGACGCGCCTTGTTTGGGAGTGGCGCCTCATGCGCGAATTGTGTACGTTGTATGTCTCATCATCTGAGAGGTAAGTGGAGAAAATGCGCAAGATCGGTCTGGTGGATTTCGATACGTCCCACGTGGTGCAATTTACGAAGCGGCTCAATCACCTGGACATCGCGGAAGAGCAGTGGGTGGACGGCGGCAATGTCGTCATGGGGTATCCGGGTGAGTCGCGGGTCTCGCCTGAGCGAGTTCCGGGCTATACGGAAGAGCTTCGAGAGATGGGTGTGCAGATCGTCGACAATCCGGTTGACATGATTGGTCACGTGGATGCCGTCTTCATCGAATCCAACGAGGGCAACCAGCATCTCGGCCACGCCAAGCCTTTCCTGGAAGCCGGACTGCCGCTCTTCATCGATAAGCCCTTTGCCGCTACCACGGAGCAGGCACGTGCCATTGCCGGACTGTCGGCACAACACGGCGTGCCGATTTTTTCCGCATCGTCCTTGCGTTACACGGAAACGGTGATGGATGTACAGGCTTCGTTGGCTGAAGATGGCGGCGCGCTTGGCGCCTTTGCATTTAGCCCAGGATCGGAACACTACGCCAATCCGGGTTTGCTCAACTACGGCATACATGGTGTGGAGGTGCTCTATTCGCTTATGGGGCCCGGCTGCCAAGAGGTGTGGGCCGCGCGGACGGATGGCGCGGACCACGTGACGGGACGTTGGGATGGCGACCGCTTGGGCACTGTCCGCGCAATTCGTGACGGCAGCGCAGGCTATGGATTGACCGTTTTCTCGGCGAAAAGTACCGTCACATCCAGCATCGATGCGAGCAATAACTACCGCAATCTCTTGCGTGAGATCATGAAGATGCTCGACACTGGCACGCCGCCGCTCGCTATCGAAGAGACCATCGAGATCATCTCCTTCATCGAGGCTGCTACCAGGTCGAGTCAGAATGGCGGCACACCGACAAGACTGGAGACCGCATCGTAGGCAATTTGCGCGTCTGCGCAAACGGTTGTTCCATCAGACACGTTGGGGACTCGCGGGAGCGCCACAGCACGCTTTAGCAAGACAAGAGAACGCCGGTCTCAATTTGAAGAGGGCAGAGGACAGCAATGCCTCCGTCCTCTTTTCTTCTGTGCAAAGAGGGGAGAATGCCTGTCTTGCGCTGAATTGAAAAGTCCAATTCAGCCGTGTTGAGGTCGGCATGGCGGGGGCGCCGCGCGCTGGGGATTTTTATATACCGGATTCAAGGTGCTACCATAAAGAAAGAGCTACCGAATTATTGGAACACCTGAAGGAACCAACGTGGCCCAACGCATTTTGCTTTACACTGGCAAGGGAGGCGTGGGAAAAACGACGTGCGCAGCCGCCACCGCGCTGCGGTGTGCCGAACTCGGATACCGCACCGTTGTCCTGAGCACCGACTCTGCCCATAGTCTTGGTGACTCCCTCGACATAGAGCTCGGCCCGGAACCTACCAACATCGCGCCCAACCTCTGGGCACAAGAAACTGATGTTTACTACAATCTGCGCAAGCACTGGGGCACGGTTCAGGCGTGGCTCAGCGCGCTCTTGGCATGGCGCGGCATAGACGAAACGCTCGCTGAAGAGATGGCAATCCTTCCCGGCATGGAGGAATTATCGAGCCTGCTCTGGGTCAACATGCACCATGAGTCGAACGAGTATGACGTGGTGGTTGTTGACTGTGCTCCGACCGCAGAGACGCTGCGCCTGCTCGCCTTTCCGGAAGATGCCCGCTGGTGGCTGGAGCGCATACTACCGTTGAAAAAGCGCGTGGCGCGGGTCGTCAATCCGGTGCTTGAATCGGTTATCGGCATTCCCACGCCAGGCAGCGAGGTCTTCAACCAGGCGGAAGACCTGGTGCGGCAACTGGGAAGGCTGCGTGATCTGCTCGCCGACCGGAACCGCGCCTCGATTCGACTGGTGCTCAATCCGGAACGGATGGTTATTCGTGAAGCGCAACGCACGCTCACGTACTTGTCTCTTTACGGCTACGGTACCGATCTCGTCATCTGCAACCGGGTGCTGCCCGAGAGCGTCCAAGATTCGTATTTCACGGCCTGGCATGCAACGCAGCGCAAGCACTTGCAGTTCATCCACGAGGCCTTTTCACCCATACCGACGCGCCGGGTGCCGCTCTTCGCGCAGGAAGCCGTTGGCTTAGAGATGCTCGGACAGACCGCGCATGTTCTCTTTGCGGAAGACGATCCCCTGAAGCTCTATTACGACGGACAAAGCCACTCAGTGCAGAAGGAACACGGCGGATACGTCCTGGACATCGAGCTGCCTTTCGGACAGAAAGGGAAGATCGACGTCGTGAAGCGGGGTGACGAGCTGACGGTGCGCATTGGCGCATATCGCCGGAACCTCATTCTGCCCACAGTGCTCGCGCGCTTATCCCCTGGCACCGCGCGGCTTGACGATCGCAACCTGCGCATTCCCTTCGCAGAGCAAGTCGAGAGCGCGGTGTAGCACACTTACGTAAGGTGGTTCTCAGCCAGCGATGATGGAGCCAGTCGCATGGTACT
>VXOZ01000434.1 GCA_009839775.1 Chloroflexota bacterium
AGCGTACACCGCATAGTCTCCATCAGCTCGATTACAGCGACCCAATGCTTGTATGACCCTCTGATTGAGGCGTTCCCGCATAAAGCCTGAATCGCGGAGGTAAGCTGAAATGAACTCTTCTTGAGTGTTAATGGCGCGAGGCAAGGTCGTCAATACAACCATCCTGCACTCGTTTCCGTTGAAATCCATCCCATCGAATCTGCCACCGACAAAGAGATGTCCGGTTTCTGACTGTTTGAAATCCTCAATTTCATCTCCTTCGGGCGTTAGAATCCAGGACGGATGACCCATAATTTGATGAGCTTCGAGCCACTCGATGACTATTTCCTTGAATTTGGTGGCCATACTTACGCTTGAACACAGCCAGACGCTCTTAGGGTGGATCCTGATAGCAGTCAGTATGGCGGTGCCGAGCCGATCGGGGATATCGCCTTCGTCGCGCCTATTCATTAAGATTAATCGTCGCCCGAACGTCGATTCGGAATGCTCCTGAGGGACCGGAATGCGCTTGATGGTCTTTACTCCTAGCCTTCTGCTCAAGTCACCAGGGTCGCCTATGGTCGCGCTCATGTAGAGTCGGCGCGTCGGCGTGCTGTAGTAATTGTTGGAGAGCAGTGGGTAAATGTAAGGTCGAATCCACAGGGAATCAGGAGCGAGGTAAATGTTTGCTTGATTCAACCGTGCCCGCATACGTTGCCATCGAAAGCGCAAGTCCATATTAGAATTCAAAGCTGACGAGCCGTCGATGATTTCCTCTAGTCGTGATGATATCTGGGCTTGGTCAATAAAGGATAATAATTCCGGCGGTCGATTTGCCTCTGAAGTCAGATCCAACGCGTCTGCTAGGATGGAGTATTCCGGGAACCTTTGGTGGAGTTCCAACACCAAGGCCTCGAAGAGTTCCGGGTGAGCGACACGTGTGATTTCCACAGAGTATAGAGAGTGCAGGCAGTGCTCCGCCAAGTGAGCGTCATCCATGATCAGCATATCGGCAGGGTCGATGACTGGATTCTGATTGAAGTAGACCCAGTAATTCATGATTCCAATTGATCGGCTTCTTTGATAGCTCCTCTTCACAGGACTGGGAATAGCCGAGCCGGTCCCTTCCAATAGGACAGATGGGATACCTAGCTCCTTCGACTCCTGGAGCATTTGTCGAGCGAGTGTTTTGTTCGCCGACAGAATGGCGACCTTATCGCCAAGTCGCCTACGGTTCTCTGCGATGAGGAGTGCAATTAGAGTCTTTCCTGCCCCTGTAGGTAGTTCGACGGCGACGTCCGTACAATCTTTGTAGTGATCTAAGTAGCTGCCGAGCACCTGTTCCTGTGAAGGTCTTAGTGCCTGAAACTTGGCCGAGTTTAGCTCTGCAAGGAATGTGCCATAGTAGTTGTTGTTAGTCATTACGACGCTCCAGCAAACTTTGCACAAAAGATTGCCCAGACTGCCGACATGTTAACTCAAGGCTTTTGCCAATTGTGGAAACGACTGTTCCGGTGGACCGAATGGGATTCGAACCCACGACCTCCGCAATGCGAGTGCGGCGCTCTTCCGACTGAGCTATCGGCCCTCAGCAGCGCTCTCAGAGGCTGCCAATCTTCCCCTCTCCTGGGGGAGAGGCAGACTCCGGCGTACCCGCCGGAAATCGGTGAGGGGTCTTCCTGTCGTGATCTCTCCCGCTCTCCCAACCTCCTGCCTCAGACCCCCTATGGCCGGGCGCCTCTGTTCCCTCTCCCTTGAGGGAGAGGGCTAGGGTGAGGGTGGCTGCCAGCCCTTGCACCCAGGCTCAGGCCGAGCAACCAAACTGTCCCAACTCCACCAACCGAATCCAGATCCGAAGAGACCTAAGCCGCAGGCGCAACCCTCACGCGCTTCCGTCCTCGAACCTGCTCAAACACCAGCGTTCCGTCAGCCAGCGCAAACAGCGTGTGATCCCGCCCCACGCCAACGTGAGATCCGGGAAGCAGCTTCGTGCCGCGCTGGCGGGCGATGATCTGACCCGTTCGGATCTCCTCGCCCGCGAACTTCTTCACCCCAAGCATCTTGGGGTTGCTGTCGCGACCGTTCCGGCTGCTGCCAAGACCTTTTTTGTGTGCCATCGCTCGTAATCCTTCCGTTTCGCTCGTCTATGCCGGTTGCGCGCTGATCGAATCGATCCGCACCCGCGTCAGCTCCTGGCGGTGACCCATCCGTCGCCGGCGCCGCTTGCTCGCCCGGTACGTAAAGATCCGGATCTTCCGGCCCCTCACGTGCTCCAGCACGCTCGCCTCGACCGAGGCGCCGTCCACCGTTGGCTGACCTACGTGGACGCCATCCTCATCGCTCACCAGCAACACATCAGCAAACGTCATCGACCCCGACGCTTCTGCGTCCAGCCGATCGACCTCGATCACGTCCCCCGGCGACACGCGATACTGCTTGCCCCCGGTCGCAAAAACCGCGTAACCCATAACGATCCCGTCGCTGGTTCTCTGGTAAGACCCCGGCGTCCCAACCGCGCGCCATCGCATTCGGCGCGCCACGCCTCAATCCACCCATCCTACCAAAACCCCGCATCCCCTCCGTCATCCCGGCGTCTTCAGCCGGGATCCAGTCTTCCGTGCCCCCACCTTTCCCAGGCCCCCGACCGTTCGTGGTGAGCCGGCCCAGAGTCTTCGGCGGGCCGTGTCGAACCACCCCCCACTCCCCAACCCTCCCAGGCAATCCCATCCGGTCCTCAGTTCACCTCTCACTCCTCTTCGCTCACTCCTTCTTCAAACCCTCTCCCCTTCTTCAATCCCTCTCCCCGCTCCCCCGAAACGGATTGATCACCCGCACCCCGTCATAGTCCTGCTCCGAGCTCAGATCCTCCGAATACACCGCGTCGCACCCCAGCGCCCGCGCCGCCGCCAGAATCGCCCCATCCCAGTAGGAAATCCCAAATCGGTGACTGATGGCAACGGCCGTCGCAAACACAGTCAATGTCATGTCCTGTATCGGCAGCGTCATGAGAGGCTCCAGGAATCTCATGGCCTGGTCATGCGTCAGCCGTCCCGGACGAGTTGACCGTCTGGCCTGGTGATAGAACTCCTGTAGGACCTGCACGGAGACGGCCAGCTCAGGCTCCGCCAGGAGGCTCAGGGCCCGCTCTCGTTTCTCGGCATCGTCCGCCAACTCGCTTGACGCGTAGAGCAGCACATTGGTGTCGACGAGGCGCATCGATGTCAGGCCGACCGCTTGCGCCTTCGTTCACGTTCAGCCTCAGCTCGAGCGGCGTCGCGGTCGTACAGCTCGTCCCGCGACAGGTTGTCAGCCATTCGCAGACCCACGCCTCGGGCATCAAAATCCGCTATCACTTCGCGCAGTAATCGGCCGCGTCGCTCGGCCTCCGTCTCGGTCGGCGCACCCTTGGCGCGTTCGACCGACAGCGACCGCAGGTATTCCCGCACCAGCGCCGATACCGAGGTATCCAATTCCGCCGCCCGAATCCGCGCCCGCCGATACGTCGCGTCGTCCACCGAAACCGTAATATTCCGCATTCCCGCAGTCCCACAGTTCCTGTGCTCCACAGTCTACCGCTGCTGCCCTGGCCACCGTCTCAGAGCCCCCTCCGTCACCCCGGCGTCCGCGTCCCCATCTCCAGTAGAGCCTGCCCTGAGCTTGCCGAATGGGGGGGGTCGCGAACCGCCCGTCTTCCGCGCACCCCACCACCCCTCAGCACCGCGCAATGGCGTGACCCGAAAGCCCAGAGTTGCCGCTCTTCACCCTCTCCAAGGGGAGAGGCAGATTCGGGCGTCTTCGGCCGAAATCGGTGAGGGGTCCCCCGGGCAACCAAGCTTCACGCCACCAATGCCCTCCGCCACAAGCAGGACTTTCAGAAAACCTCGCTTCTTTCCTATCGCCTGCAAGGAACCCCGAAACCCGCCGTTGCGTAGTAAACAAGTAGACACACCTTCACCAGAAAACCCCCACAATGCGCATCGCCCTCCCCATCATCCTCATCGCCGTCATCGCCCTCGCCGTCGGCTTCTGCATTCAGCGCCACAACACCGTCACCGGCACCATCACCTTCGAAGGCGACCAATCGATCCCCGCCGGCGCCGTGCTCACCGTGGAGCTGCGCGACGTCTCCTACCAGGACGCCGCCTCCACCTTCATCGCCTCCCAGACCATCCCTAACCCCGAGCGCTTCCCCATCGACTTCGCCATCCGCTACGAACCCAACGACATCGACCCCCGCGCCACCTACGGCCTCGGCATCCGCGTCACCCTCAACGACCGCCTCATCTACATCAACGACACCGCCTTCGATGTCCTCACCCGCGGCAACCCCACCCACGGTCTCAACGTCTGGGTCATCGCCGTCGGCGACCCCTAGCCAGCACCCGCCGCCGGATCGGGCACGTACAGGTTTCCCGCCCCCACGATGTCGTCGATAAGAACCTTGGTGAGCCGGGCGGCCGAGGAGCCAAACGGCCCTGGGCGACTAGGTCGGCCGCACGTCGCCCAAGGAGACATTTGCATAACGTCTCCGGTCTGCTCATGAGCTGCCGTTTTTGCTCCCTCTCCCCGAGGAGACCGTTGCAAGACCCCGCCTCGACTTCGAAGGGGTGCCGGATCTTCACCCTCTCCAAGGAGACCTTTGCAAAACCCCGGTGGGCGGCGCATGGTGACGACCAGCCGGTTGCC
>VXOZ01000048.1 GCA_009839775.1 Chloroflexota bacterium
AAGCAGCTCGCGCAGGTTGGCTCCCTTGTCGGCGCGGCTGAGAGCTCACGCGACCTCAGGAGGTTCATTGCAGAGGGCAAACGTATAATCATCTCCACCGTACAGAAGTTCCCGTTCATCCTGGACGCCATCGGCGACGAGCATCGGGGACGGCGCTTCGCCATCATCATCGATGAGGCGCACTCCGGCCAAGGCGGCGCGACATCGAGCAAGATGTCCCAGGTACTCAGCGAAGTCGGCAGAGATGACGCGGTTGAGACAACCGAAGACAAAATCAACCGGCTGATGGAATCCCGGCGACTGCTACCCAACGCCAGCTATTTCGCTTTCACCGCCACACCCAAGAATAAGACTCTCGAAATCTTCGGCATGCCCGCTCTGGCAGGTGAGGTCACACAGCATCTGCCGTTTCATGCCTACACCATGAAGCAGGCCATCCAAGAGGGCTTCATCATCGACGTGCTGCAGCACTACACGCCGGTGCAAAGCTATTACCGGTTAGTCAAGACTATTGAGGACGATCCGGAATTCGATACCGCCCGTGCCGCCAAGAAGCTGCGCCGCTACGTGGAAGACCACCAGCAAGCCATCCGGCAGAAGGCGGAAATCATGGTGGACCACTTTCACGAGCAGGTAGACAAGCAAAAGAGGATTGGTGGGCAGGCACGGGCGATGGTGGTCACGAGCAGCATCAAGCGTGCAATTACGTATTTCTTTGCCATTCGGGAGTATTTGAAAGAGCGCAATAGCCCGTACAAAGCTATTGCAGCCTTTTCCGGCGAGCATGCCTATAACGATACGACGGTAACGGAAGCATCCCTGAATGGGTTTTCCTCGAACCTGATTGCTGAGAAGATCCAGGAAGACCCGTACCGCTTCCTCGTCTGTGCCGACAAGTTCCAGACCGGTTACGACGAGCCACTCTTGCATACAATGTATGTGGACAAGTCATTGGCGGGCGTCAAGGCAGTGCAGACGCTTTCGCGGCTCAACCGGGCGCATCCCAAGAAGCACGACGCCTTTGTGCTGGACTTCAGCAACGACACCGACATGATCGAGGGTTCGTTCGCGGCGTATTACCGCACGACGATCCTGTCGGAGGAAACCGACCCGAATAAGCTGCATGACCTGAAAGCAGACCTTGACGGCCACCAGATTTATAGCCAAGAGGACGTGGACGCAGTCGTTGATAAGTACCTTGCGGGCGTTGAGCGAGACAAGCTCGATCCAATCTTGGACGTTTGCGTTGCCGTTTATCGGGAAAACCTGGACGAGGACGGGCAAGTCGACTTCAAGAGCAAGGCAAAGGCCTTCTTGCGAACGTACGGGTTCCTGGCCGCAATATTGCCCTACAACGACGCCGATTGGGAGAAACTATCAATCTTCTTAAACTTTCTGGTGCCCAAGCTTCCCGCGCCTATTGAACCGGACATAACTAAAGGCATTTTGGAAGCCATTGACATGGATAGCTATAGAGTCGAGAAGCAGGCGATGCGGGAAATCTTCCTCCCCGATGAGAACGCGGAGATCGATCCCGTGCCCACTGAAAACGGCGGCCTCAAGCCGGAGGCTGAGACGGACCGCCTCTCAAACATCATAAGGGAGTTCAATGACCTGTTCGGGAATGTTGATTGGAGCAATAGAGACAAGATCACGGCGGTGATTTCTGAAGAGTTGCCGGCAAGAATCGCCCAAGACGGGGCCTATCAGAACGCCATGGTGAATGCCGATCGACAGAACGCCCGGATTGAGCTGGAAAGCGCGTTGGGCCGGGTTGTCACGGAACTAGTGGCGGACCATACGGAATTGTACAAACAGTTCCACGAGAATCCTTCCTTTCATCGTTGGCTTTGCGCCAAACTGTTCGAGACCACGTATAGGGCATCCGGCAACCCATCGGTACAAGAGTAGCTGATTCCACAGAAAACTGGGCATTCTGAAGTTTGGGGATCAATGGGGTCAAATGAGCCCTGAATTCCTGGAGGAGTTGATTCGTGAACTACACGGTTAAGAACACACTGCTTCTTGCAATATGCATCTTTGCGCTCACGACTCTTATAGCTGGCTGCCAGACCGCGCCGGGGTCGAGCGCAGGGACGTTGGAAATCCCCTCCGGGCGGGAGGCGAATGCGGCGGTGAGTGGTACGGTGACGTATCGGGAGCGCATAGCGCTGACGCCGGGGGCGCGGCTGGTGGTGGAGTTGCGGGACGTGTCGCTGGCCGATGCGGCGGCGCCGTTGATCGCGCGGCAGACTATTGAAAACCCCGGCCAGGTGCCGATTTCGTTCAGGGTGGCGTACAACCGCGCTGACATCAATACCCGAAACACCTATGCCATCCAGGCCAGCATCATTGAATCCGACGGACGGCTCGCCTTCACCAATGACACGGCCTATGACGTCATAACCCGCGGCAATCCCAGCAAAGTGGATATGCTCCTGGTCTTGGTGGAACCACCGCCCGACCAGGTAGAGGAAGGGCAGGACTGGCGCACGTGGGTGGAAGTGCCTGCGGCGGTAATTTGGGCAAACCTGCTACCAAACGAGCAAGTGCCTCTTCTGCGAATCGCCTACTACCAGTCCACCATCGAGGGCTGCGCCCGCCCCGGTAATGAGTCTCTGCGGGTTGAGGGTACAGACATCATTGCCCGCGTCACGCTGATGCAGCCGCCGCCCACGTCATGGGCAATACCGTGCCACGAAGAGGTGGTGGAACTTGACACCATTCTGCCCATCGACGCGCAACTCCAGCCCGAGCAGACCTACCGGGTGATCGTCAACGATCGGATTACGACCACACTATCGTTCCCCAGACCCGATTTTCCTGCTTCTGAGCTTAGGGAGTCACCGATCGAACGCGCGGAAATCGAAACCATAGACCGTACGCCAACCGAATACCAACTGCGCGTAATATCAGGCATGCCCAGCGGCAGTTGCTCGCACTTCAACGGTTTCGAAATCCGGCGGGACAATTCCAACGCCATTGACGTCCGCATCACCCACCATTATGTCGTGGCAGAAGGCATCGCTTGCACCACCGACTTTCCCATCATCGAGACCGTGGTCCCCCTCGGTGCCGACTTTGAGCAGGGTGCGGAGTATACCGTGAGCGTGAACGGGGAGAATAGTCAGACCTTCGTCGCGCGTTAGCTAATCTCTGTGGATTCTTGAGACCTTCATCTCGCCCAGGCTTGCAAGACACGGGGGCCTTTGTGCCATTCTCGTCAATAACTCAACTGCAAGCCGCGATGAAGTGAGCGACAGTCCGCAGGGTAGTGCGGCAACCCAAGACGTACCGGCAAAGCGAGCACTCCCTTCGTGCAGAAGAGACGAATATGGACCTGGGCGCGTATAATCAAGCTGGATCGCATCAAGCCACTCGCGCAGATCACATGCGCTCCGAGCGACCGTAAATAACACGCCGACCAAGCCATCGCACTGTGATACCTCTACCTCTTTGGCCGCTTTCTCCTATGGGGAACCAGTCCGGCGAATCCGATAGTTTAGCCGCCCCACAGGTTGGGGCATTGGAGGCCACATGATCGATCTCTCCCAACACCCGGAACTCTACGTGCGTCAGGAAATCGAGCATCTTGAGGTCTTTGTAGGCTTCGAGACCCAGAATCGCTACAGCGTAAGAACCCCCAGCGGCGAGCAACTCCTCTACGCCTTCGAGGAATCGGGCCTGCTGGGACGCTCTTTCCTCAGTTCGCACCGACCGCTGACAATCCACGTTGTCGACAGGGACAACACGGAAGTCATCAGCGCCAGCCGCAGCTTCTTCTGGTTCCACTCTCATTTGCACGTCAGCGACGGTACAGGGCAGCGCATCGGCTCGATGCAGCGGCGGTTCTCATTCCTGACGCGCAAATTCGACCTGATGGACGCAACCGGCAGCGTAGTCGCGGAGATGCGCGGGCCGATCTTCCGACCCTTCACGTTCATGGTCTACCAGCAGGGACAGGAAATCGGCCGCGTGACAAAGCAGTGGAGCGGCCTCGGCCGTGAGGCGTTTACCGACGCCGACACCTTCAAGGTGGAAGTGGACACCAGCCGGACGGATAAGGACTTCTCACTGCTCATGCTGGCGAGCGCCATCTCTATCGATCTCGACTTCTTCGAAAAATAGTCGCGTGCAAGTCCGGCTTGGCCCATAGCTTTCTCAGGTATGGGCGGCTCAACAACGGGCTGACTTGGGTCCGCTGTAAAGGCTTACCGCAACGCTCGACCGGGACAGGCGAAAGCAAGCTGAGGCGTTTTTGAGAAGGCTCTCTCACCCAATGGCGAACTCTGCGAGCGCAGGATTGGCATCTGCACGAAATGCGCTCTCTTAGCAGCAAAGCGGGAGTGCCGGACTAGGCCTTTGTGCCCATACACTCGCCGAAGGCCAGCGCCGCGAAGGCTCCCGGCGTGCCTTTCCACTCGTCAAGGTCGTTACGCCACTCATCGAACTGCTCACGCGTGGCCAGACCATGCTTCGTTGCCGCGTCCACTACCTCGGGTGCGTGAAACCAATCCAGCACAAACTGGTAGAAAAAACCAACATCCTGGGGCGTGCCAAACGAGTCAAAGGATGCGGAACCGCGCACGTCTACGAACCCGGCT
>VXOZ01000136.1 GCA_009839775.1 Chloroflexota bacterium
AACTTGCAGAGCTGGACGATCCAGCCCTAGAGACCGAACTCGATGCTGAGGTGAGCCGTCTGGAGGCTGACGGCGAGAAACGTGAAATTCAGACGCTCTTTCAGGGACCCTACGATGGGCGCGACGCGCTGCTTTCCTTGCACGCCGGCGCGGGCGGTACTGATTCCCAGGACTGGGTGGAGATGCTTCTCCGCATGTACATCCGCTGGGCGGAGACGCACGCGCATAGGCCGGAGATACTCGATAGCACCCCCGGTGAAGAGGCTGGCATCAAGAGCGTCACGCTGCAAATCAACGGTCCTTTTGCGTACGGCCGGCTGAAGTCGGAGCATGGCGTGCATCGCCTCGTGCGCTTGTCCCCTTTCGATGCGAACAAGCGTCGCCACACGTCTTTCGCTTTAGTGGAGGCGCTCCCCGTGATCGATGATGACGTCACGGTTGAAATCAAGCCCGATGACCTGCGGCTCGATACGTTTCGTGCCAGTGGCGCCGGAGGGCAGCATGTAAACAAGACCAACTCAGCAGTGCGCATTACACATACGCCCAGCGGCATTGTCGTCTCGTGCCAGAATGAACGCTCGCAGCTCCAAAACCGCGAAGCGGCGATGCGAATCCTGCGGGCCCGCCTGTTGGAGCGCAAGTTGCAAGAGCAGCAGGCAGAACAGGCGGTCCTCAAGGGAGAGCATACCAGCGCGGAATGGGGCAACCAGATTCGCTCGTATGTGCTCCATCCCTACACCATGGTGAAAGACCTCCGCACCGGCGTGGAAACCGGCAATACGCGCGCCGTACTGGATGGCGACATCGACGCTTTCACCGAGGGCTACCTGAGACAGCAGGCGGAGGATCTCAGGCACGAAGCGGGAGGAAGAGGGTAGAATGCGAGTTTTCGATGGTATACGGCAAGCTTAATTCCAACGAGAATGCGTGCGCACGTACTGGTTTTGTTGCGCTGATTCCAGATGCTCAGGCAAACCAGCGCGTGCGGCACCGTGGGGAGAGCGCTTCGTGATCCCCGTGGTGTGCGTTGTCGGCAAGCATAATGCTGGCAAGACAACCCTTATCGAGCGACTGATGCCGCACCTGCATGAGAGTGGTCGGCGCGTCGCAATTGTAAAGCACGCCGCGCATGGCTTCACAATGGACCGCGAGGGCAGCGATTCGTGGCGCCTCACACAAACTGACGCTGTGGCAGTGCTTGTCAGCGGCCCCGGGGGCGCAGTTCTCTCCTGCAAACTGCCGGATGACGCCACCTTGCCACAGATCTTGGCGCTGCTGCCTATGCTGGACATTGACCTTGTGCTGGTAGAAGGCCACAGGCGGTCAGATTTTCCCAAGATTGAAGTACACCGCGCCGCGTTGGGATCAGACTTGCTGGTTTCTGAAGATGATCTCATTGCCATTGTGACCGACAACGTCAGGACTTTCTCGGTGCCTGCGTTCCCCACTAGTAACCCACAGAGCTTGGCGGCATTCTTGGACGAGCGCTTTCCACGCCCAAGGGCGGGCCGTGAGTTAATCCGGCTTACGATTGACGGAGAAGATATTCCGACTAATGCATTTGCGAGTGCGGTGATCTCAGGCGGGATATGGGGGATGTTGTCCGCACTCAAGGGGGTTAGCGAGCCGAAAGACGTGCGCATAGAGTTGCGCCGTGGGCCCGCCAAGGGCGAGACCTAGCGCGCCCTCTTTAAGAAGAACTGCCTGTAATTCGTTGTGGCATTTGGGGACTGGCGATTACTCCCCGGTACTATTGGGGAAACGTAAACGAAGTGGAGGCGGGATTGCTCAATCCCGCCTCCACTTTCTTTGTGCAATCTCAGTTAGCTGCCCTACGCTTGGCGCCGGCTAGGATTGGGTGCTTGCCGCCGCCATTGGCGTCTCGTCTCCCTGCGGTTCAGCGACGCTCTGGGCGTAGATGTGCTTGTTGAGGGCATTCATGTACGCCTTGGCGCTGGCGACGATGATGTCTGTGTCGGCGCCGTACCCGGTTACGGATACCCCCTCGCTTTCCAGGCGAATGCTCACTTCGCCCTGCGCATCGATGCCTTCCGTGACGGCTTGCACGCGGAACTCGGTAAGTTCCGCCGGCACCTTGACGATGCGGTCAATGGCTCTGCAAACGGCGTCAACCGGCCCGCCACCGAGAGCCGAGCCTTCAAAGACCTGGTCATCATCATCGATGATGCGCACCGTGGCCGTTGGGATGCTCTTATCTCCGCAACTCACCTGGACGAGGTCGAGGTGGAAGTATTCCTTAGCGTGAAGCACGTCGCTGGAGAGCAGCGCCTCGATGTCACGGGCAGTCACGTTGCGCCGCTTGTCTGCAAGGTCCTTAAAGCGGTCAAAAGCCTCCTGAAACTCCTCTTCGCTCAAGTGATAGCCCATCTTGGCGAGCTGGTCGCGAAAAGCGTGGCGGCCACTTGTCTTGCCAAGGACAATGCGGCTGCCGCCCATGCCCACACTCTGCGGCGTCATGATCTCGTAGGTCTGCCGATCTTTCAGCATGCCGTCCTGATGCAGGCCCGATGAATGCGCGAAAGCATTTGCGCCAACAACGGCTTTGTTTGGCTGCACCGGCATACTCATGAGATCGCTCACCATCCGGCTCGTGCGGTATATCTCCTCGGTATTGATGCCGTGGGACACCTGGAAGTAGTCCTTCCGCACAGTGGCATTCATCACCACTTCTTCCAGCGAGGCATTGCCGGCTCGTTCACCGACGCCATTGATCGTACACTCGATCTGGTCGACGCCATTCATGATGGCGACGAGCGAATTAGCATTGGCCTGGCCGAGGTCGTTATGGCAGTGGACGGAGAGCGTGATGTTGTCGATGCCGGGCGTGTGGGCGCGCAGGTATTGCAGGAGTTCCGCAAACTCGTGCGGCTGCGTGTAGCCCATAGTGTCGGGCACGTTGATGACCTTGGCCCCGGCTGCTATCGCATCGCCAAACAACTGGCATAGGTAGTCCCAGTCGCTGCGGGTGGCATCCATCGCCGAGAATTCGACGTTGGAGGTATAGCCCACGGCTTGCCGCACGCACGCCACCGCCGCCTCCCTGACCTCCTGGCGCGTCATCCGCAGTTGGCGTTCCAGGTGGATGTCGCTGGACGAGATGAAGACGTGGATACGCGGCGCTTCCCCCTCTTTGATTGCGCCCCAGGCAGCCTCAACTTGATCCGCTTTGAAGCCGGATAGGGCGCAAATCTGGACGTCACGTAGTTTCTCAGCTAGGAGTTGCACCGCCTGAAAATCGCCGGGAGATGTGCGTGGAAAGCCGGCCTCGAGAATATCGACGCCAAGCCGTTCCAGTTGCTGGCCGAGGTAGAGCTTTTCTTCAACGGTCAGAGACCCGCCGGCCGCTTGCTCGCCGTCGCGCAGCGTTGTATCGAAGATTTGTAACGTTCGCATGCTGAATTATGTCCTCTGCATCAAGTAAACACTTTGCGTGCCGATTGCACGCCACACATTAGGAGAAAGCAGGCGCGGCAAGCGTGCAGGCCCGCCAGCAGACCAAGGCAGTTATGCCTTGGCGCCGGATGGGCCTGAGACCACTCTCCTCATTGACTAATGATGGCGGAGGTAAGAATGACGGATACTGATGTATCCCCATCGCTTGTATTCTTTCTAAGCAATACTTGCGTAACCCTGACGAACACGCCGACTTCGTCGCAGGCATGGAATCGGGCTGGAACGGTGAAGCCTTCCCCTCACCCCAACCCTCTCCCCAGGGAGAGGGAGCAAGATTCCGAATGCTTCAACATCCCTCTCTCCAGGATAAGAGGCAACATCCGCATGTGCCGAATTCCCTCTCCTGAGGGAGAGGGCTAGGGTGAGGGGTCTTTTCGCCTGCTGGCCTGGGTTGTGCGAAGCATGCCCTGTACGTGATACGGGGGGTCTCCTCTGAAGCGCTTACTTGGGATCGAGCCACGGCATCATTGCTCGCAGGTTCTTGCCGACGGTTTCGATCTGGTGCGTCTTGTCCATTTCGCGATAGGCGTTGAAAGCCGGTCGGTCCGCCATATTTTCCAGGATCCACTCCCGCGCAAATTCGCCGGTTTGGATTTCGCGCAAGATCTCCTGCATAGTTTCACGCACGTGGTCATCCACCACTCTCGGGCCGCGGCTGTAGTCGCCGTATTCGGCGGTCTCGCTCACCGAGTACCGCATATAGTTGAGGCCGCCTTGGTAGAAGAGGTCCACGATGAGCTTGAGCTCGTGCATGCACTCGAAGTAAGCGATCTCCGGTTGGTACCCGGCTTCGACCAGGATCTCGAACGCCGCCTTGACCAGCGCGCTCACGCCACCGCACAGCACGGTCTGCTCGCCAAAGAGATCGGTCTCCGTCTCTTCCTTGAACGTCGTATTCAGCACTCCGGCCCGCGTGCAGCCGATACCGCGCGCGTATGCGAGCGTCAACTCGCGGGCGTTGCCGCTGGCGTCCTGTTGGATCGCGATGAGGCCGGGCACGCCGTTGCCTTCTTCGAAGGTCGCTCTCATGCGGTGGCCGGGGGGGAGGGGGAGGGCCCGGAACGCGTCGAGGAGGGAGGGGGGGGGGGGTGTTGAGTGTTGGATTTTTTGAGGAAATGTGGC
>VXOZ01000215.1 GCA_009839775.1 Chloroflexota bacterium
AGCCGGTACCATGAGGTGATTCGGCGCGGGCCGGGTGATGTCGCAGAAGACGATGGCGACGGTGTCTTCCGCACCGGCAAGCTCAGAAAGCGGTCGCGTGCCTATAGGTTGGCACAGTGATTCGCGCAGAGCAACAAGAGGGTCCGCGACTCCCGGCAGATCGACCGGTTCTACGATGTCCACATTCTCATCCCGCAGTGTAACCGTAAGTCCCGTGCGGCCATAAGCGAGATCAACCTGCATCGCTGTGTCCTCTCGTGGAGAGTGCGTAAGAAACTGAGACTTGGGTGGCGCTAAGCGGTGGCGCCTTTACGGCATGTACCCATGCGGCCGACGTTTCAGGAAGCGCTTTGTCATCCTTGCGCACAGTATAGTGCATCCCCACCTTTTACACATCCTTCAGGCTGGTCAATTCTACCCAGTAACGCCGCTCTTCTACGTGCGGACGCTAACCTCATCCCAGGAACTGTGCCGCAAGAACGCGGCTTTACTCTGGCTTGACACGTGGTACTATGGGCTTCGTCCGTCGCGGATGACGTGATTGTCTAGGCCAGCCTGGAGAGGTGGATATGAGCTCGCTAAAGAAGGTATTTGCCCTCATCCTCAGTCTGATAGCCATCGCCGTGCTGTTTCAGCTCATATTCAGTCCGTTCTACCCGGATACGGTGGACACTGATGTGGTGTGGAACGCGCTCAACTGGTTTATTGCCTTTGGCGTGGCTGCCGCGCTCATCGCGACCTATCTCCGGAAGAGAGCCCTTAGCGCGCACGGCGGCAACGGTCGTGAGCACATTTTCGCCAATACGGCATTTTATGCCGCCGCGGTGCTGGCGATCTGGTTCTTCTGGAACTGGTTCGATGATCTCACTGTTGGTGAGGAAGGGCAAAGCCAGGTACGACTAATCTTCTGGGGCTTCATAAACCCGCTATTCATCATACTCATGGGCACGGTGAGCGCCCGACTTTGGAAAGATGCTTCTCGCACATGATCGGTGCGTTGGCGAAACTGCAGAGCACGCACTCCGCCAGGAAATACAGCAGAGAACCGGACACGCCCTGGCTGTGTTTGCTAATGAGAACGCCCAATCGTTGACAGTAGCGGCTCGCTCCGGTAGCATCGTATCTGATGGTTGTTGTCCTTACGTCACGCGCTTGCCGTAGCGCAGCGAGGAGATGGTGAGTGGTGTATCGTTCAAGTGGATTTCCACTCGTATCGCGATGCATTGCCCGTATCACCACGACTGGACTCTCTGCGTAGGTGACGAGAGGACAGTAAGACCTATTCTTATATTTGCAAGTAAACGACCTGAGGCCTCTCGTACATGCCTGACACGAGAGGCTTTTTCTATTGCCCGAATTCTGACTTGCATTCAAACGAAACTCGACTAGGAGAACAGAAAAATGCCGCAATCACAAGGAAACGACGATAAACAAAGTGCGGAGCGCTTGCACACAATGCGGCACTCCGCTGCGCACGTGCTCGCGACGGCCATGCTGGAGTACATGCCGGAAGCCAAGCTGACCATCGGTCCCGCTATAGACGATGGCTTCTATTACGATTTCGATCTCCCGCGGACGCTGACTCCCGAGGATATCGATGAGTTGAGCGAGCGCATGGAGCGCATAATCCGCCAAAATCAGCCGTTTGAACACTCCACGCTGCCGGTGGCGGAGGCGAAGGCGTTCTTCCGCGAACAAGGGCAAGACTACAAGGTCGAGCTCATCGAAGATTTGGAGCGGGACGCCAATGCCGAGCACGTGAGCATCTACCAGAACGGTGACTTCATTGACCTGTGTGAGGGTCCCCACGTCGAAACGACAAGTGCGGTAAAGGCGTTCAAGCTGCTGCGCACGGCTGGCGCCTACTGGCGGGGTGACGAGAACCGCCAGCAACTGCAACGCGTGTACGGCACGGCCTGGGAGTCCAAGAAGGACCTCAGGACATACTTGAACTTCTTGGAGGAGGCGGAGCGGCGCGATCATCGGCGGCTCGGCCGCGAACTCGATCTCTTTAGCTTTTCCGATGAAATTGGCCCTGGCCTCGTGGTCTGGCACGCGAAGGGCGGACACGTGCGCAGCGTCATGGAGGACTTCTGGCGCGACAGCCATCGGGCCGGTGGCTATGAGTTCGTCTACACACCCCACATCGGCAGAGCGGATCTCTGGCGAACCAGCGGGCACCTGAATTGGTTCGCGGACAACATGTACGCCCCGGTGGAAATCGACGAGCAGCAGTACTACTTGAAGCCGATGAACTGTCCCTTTCACATTCAGGTCTACAAGAGTCGCACGCGCAGTTACCGCGACTTGCCGCTGCGTTATACGGAAGCTGGGACGGTCTATCGCTACGAGCGGTCAGGCGTGCTGCACGGCTTGCTGCGCGCGCGGGGCTTTACGCAGGACGATGCGCACCTATTCTGCCGACCGGAACAGATGGACAGCGAACTCGAGCGCGTGTTGCGATTCTGCCTGGAAATTCTGGAAACGTACGGCTTCAAAGACCTCAAACTGGAGCTAAGCACGTGGGAAAGAGGGGAATCCAGCAAATACGCCGGCGCAGCAGCAGACTGGGAAATGGCCGAGTCCGGCCTGGTCAGCGCCCTCGACGGGCTTGACCTGTTCTACCAGCGCATGGAGGGCGAAGCCGCGTTCTACGGGCCAAAAGTTGACATAAAGATTGTCGACGTGCTGGGGCGTCCGTGGCAGCTATCGACAATCCAGTTCGATTTTTGGTTGCCGCAGACCTTTGGGCTGGAGTACATAGGAGAAGATGGGGCCGCGCATAGGCCGTACATGATCCACCGCGCGCTCTACGGTTCTATCGAACGCTTCTTTGGCATCTTGCTTGAGCACTACGGCGGCGCGTTCCCCGTCTGGTTGGCGCCGGTCCAGGTCGCAGTGATTCCCATTGCCGACCGCCATAATGAGTATGCGCAGCAGGTTGGGGCTGCGCTTGCCCAATCCGACCTCCGCGCGGAAGTGGATACGCGTTCCGAGCGGATGAATGCCAAGATACGCGACGCCCAGATCCAGAAAGTACCGTATATGGCGGTAGTGGGTGATCGCGAAATCAGTGACGGCGCGGTAAACGTCCGCTTGCGCACAGGCAAGAACCGCGGCGCGCTACCAATCGCGGAGTTTTGCGCCATGGTGCGAGATAGCGCGGACTCTCGCTCCGAGACATTGTGACCTTCCTCCAGTCGTACCGGCTGGAAGTTGCGAAATAGCTCATTGTGGTACCCTTAAGAGAAGGAGCACTCGCCGTCTTGTCATAATCGGGACAGCGATCTCCTTCTCTTCCTCGTACGCTTTAATCAGTTTAGCTTTCTACCTCTATTGGTCCGGGCATCTCCGGCTCGCTTACGCTGATTCTTAGACCTATTCGGATTCGTCCAGACCGTCCTTTGCCATGTGAATGGGATGCGGAAGTGTCGCCTTTTTTCTTCGACCTTTGCAACGTTGCTTAATCGCTTCGAACTCAAAGTAGAATAGCCAGCGCCCCGCAAGCTTGATACATCACGAGCGCAGAACAACATCGTGGAGAGCTACCTTGCTATGACGTGTACTTACCTGAGTGCGATGCGGCAACCCGTGCACCGTGTCGGCCTCATCTTCATCCTCGCGTTCCTTGCCGCTCTGTGGCCACAAAACCTGCGCGCCACCGACCATACCACCTACTTTCCCGAGACCGGCATGTCGGTCTCTTTTGGATTCAAGCGTTTCTTCGAGGAGCGCGGCAGTGTGGAGATCTTTGGCTATCCGATTACGCCGGAACTTCAAGAGAGAGGCCGCACCGTGCAGTACTTTCAACGCGCGCGCTTCGAGTACCATCCCGAGCACGCCGGAACTCGTTATGAAGTGCAACTGGGGCTGCTTGGCGATATTCTTACCACTGGTCGCACGTTTCCCAAGGCGACGCCTGTCGAGACGACGGAGAACCAACGCTACTTTTCGGAGACAGGCCATGTCGTCAGCGGCGCCTTCTTGCGCTTCTTCAATACGCGCGGGGGGCTGGACATCTTTGGCTATCCGATTTCTGAGGTATTTCAAGAGAACGGCAAGACCGTCCAGTACTTTCAGCGATCACGCTTTGAGTACTATCCGCAGTTGCCGGAGACGCATCAGATAACCCTTGGCTTAATCGGTGAAGAGTTGGCGCAGCAGATAGGCCCCCGTGGGCAGTTCTGGGTTACGGGATTGCCCAACACCATAATGACCAATCAAACCCTCAGTCTTCAGGTGAAGGTCCAGAATACCGGCATCATGCGCTGGTTGCGGTCGGGGCCAACCGCCGTCTCGGTGGGGTATCGTTGGCTCAATCAGGCGGGAAGCACCGTGTTGGAAGGTTCACGTCTGACGCTCCCTGAGGTTCTTGCCGCAGGCAGCGTGGCATATGTGGGGATGTCGCTTAGGACGCCGGAGCAGGGCGGAAACTACACGTTGCAATGGGACTTATGGCAGGCGGGTCGCGGGTGGGCGGCCGCGCGGGATCCTTCGGCTGTCACCCGGCAAGCGCTCAGCGTACACAGCCCCTTGCCCACGCCGACGCCAATTCCAGCGCCGCGGCCCACCCCTGTCTCCGTC
>VXOZ01000401.1 GCA_009839775.1 Chloroflexota bacterium
GGTTTGACGCAATCGGCAAAGTCGTAGTTGTCCCGAATCTTTCGCCAAGGCTCTTCGAAACCATCACCAAAGACCGTGCTGTAGTATTCGGCCAACAACTCCCGGCGGAATTCAGGCGGCGGCCAGTCGGGGGTATCGTTCTTGGATTTTCTTGACGGTTCCGGCGGCTCATACCCGGGATAGCGCGCGAGAATCTGGGGCGGTTCGTTGTGGATGACCGGCACTCCGGCCTCACGCGCCGCTGCCAGCACCGGGACGATTTCTTCCTGCATGATCTTGCCGGCCCGCTTCGCCACGCCGTGCCCGCCCATGTAGTTGTACTCCCAGTACTTCTCTACGCCGGGGATGATGGATTCGCCTTTGCCGCCGAGATTCCACATGTCGATAGCGATGACGGCCGTGTTTGAGGTATCGAGCGCTACCGTCTTATGCACGTGGCCGTAGTTGCGGTCTTCATACGCCTGCCCGGGGAGCGGGTAGACCCGATACGAGCGTACCGGCATGTGAAATGTGGCCATGGGGCATTAGTCCGGCAAATAAGGCTACTTAGCAATGACTCTTCGCGGTTAGCTACTTTGCAATCTCTTCTGTCAGCGTCCGTTCACCCTTCGACAGGCTCAGGGCGAACGGACTGAAAGGCTCTCTGGCACACTTGCATTCCCACATTGTTGATTCCCTTTACCGTTCGTGCTGAGTGGGCTTCGCGAAGCCCTTGTCGAAGCACCTCTTGGCAAGCTGAGCGAATATAGGAGCCTACTATTAGTAGGGTCGATTGAACGGTACCGTTGCCTCGGCAACCTCCTCCGACACCCTACCCGCATCCCGCGCGCGGCGCAGTTCCAGCAGCGTATCCTCCACCGCTTCCAGCGTCTCCGCCACGTCCTCATCGCTGTGCGCGTAGAGCACGTTGTTCCAACTGCCCTTGAGCATCACGCCGCGCTTGGCGAGACCCGTGTAGAAGAACGTACCGGCGTCGGCAGGCAAGGGCTCATCGCCGGCAATGAACCGGATACCGAATAGCGCCGGCGGGCCGAAAGACACCATCGGGATGCCCACACGCTGCGAGACCTCTTCCACGCCGTCCATGACAGCTTGCGAGATGCGGTTGATGTGCCCCGCCACGTCCTCATCACGACAGATCTGCAGCGTGGCAATGCTCGCGACGAGGGAGAGAGTCTCCCCGCCAAACGTGAGACTTATCAAGCAGTCGGCGGTCTTTTCCATGATGTCGCGGCTGCCGGCGACCGCGCCCAGCGACATGCCGTTGGCCATGCCCTTGGCGTAGGTGGCGATGTCGGGCTCCACGCCGTAGTACTCCTGCGCGCCGCCCAGGGCAAAGCGGAAGCCAGTCATACACTCGTCGTAGATGACCAGTGCTCCGTTGCGGTGCGCCAGATCCTTCAGGTCCTGCAGGAAGCCGGGCTCCGGCTCCTTAAGCGGTTCCGCGCAATCAAAAGAGACGGCAGCGACCTTGCCGTCGTTGAGCGCGAAGAGTTCTTCCAGGTGGTTGAGGTCGTTGAAGCGGAACTGCTGGTTCAAGTGGTGGAAGGCAGCCGGCATACCGCCGTCGTTGCGCCAGTAATTCCATTCGTCCGCCCAGCCGCGATAGCCGTTGTTCAGAATGATCTCACGCTTGGTGTAGGCGCGAGCAATCCGCGTCGCGCATAGATTTACGTCCACCCCGCCTTTCAAGAAACGCACCATCTCGGAGCACGGCACGACTTCGTTGACGAGCCTGGCGCACTCGATCTCCGGCTCGGAAGGCGTGCTGAAGAGCATGCCTTTCTCAAGTTGCTCCGCCACCGCCCGGTCGACTTCCGGGTGGCAATACCCCAGCAAGACGCCGCCGGAAGCGCCGTAGTAGTCGATGTAGCTGTTGCCGTTCACATCCCAAAGGCGGGAGCCCCTGCCGTGTGACATAAAAATGGGCATGGCGCCGTAAGAAGCGGGATTGGGGCGCTTGCCTTTCGTTTGCGAACCGCCCGGCATGAGTCGCACGGCCTCTTCGTAGAGTTCAACGGAACGAGAAACGTCGAGCTTCGTTGTGCTGGCCATAGGGCACTTCCTTTACAGTGCGAACAGTCGTTTCGCGTTACCTGACAACATCAGTTCCTTCTCTCGGTCGGTAATTTCGGCGTGCTCGATGCTGAGTTTGGCCGATTCGGGATAGAAGATCGGGCAATTCGTGCCCAGGAGCAGATGCTCTGCCCCCACCTGAGCGCAGAGCTGCTCGATGTCGTCTACCGGTCCCTGCACGCGGGAGACATCGAAATAGACGTTTTCATTCTTGTACGACCGCCGCCAAATGTCCCCGATGTGCGCGTAGCGGCCGGTGCACACGAGCCAGCGCACATCGGGAAAGGTGCAGATGGCTTCCACCGCGTCGGTTGTGGTGACCGGCGGCACCTTGACGTGCCAGTGATGCCAGCGGGAGTCCTCTAGAGTCAAAGTGAGGAGCACAACCAGGCCTTCAGACTTGGCGCATTCAAGCAGCGCGAGGGCATTGCCGGTGAGCATGTGGTACTGGGCATAGGCTTCCAGGCTGGCATCCATGACCCGCGTGGTGTGCGGCTCCAGCAACGTAAACTGGTGGTAGTTGGGATGGATGCGCAGGTTGCGCATGCCGTATTCCTCGAGGCAGCGCTTGAAGTCCAATTCCCAGCACGGCATCGCTGAATTGATGGTGTAGGCCGGCACAAACCGGTCGGGATGCTGCTGCACGATGCGATTCAACTCACGGTTGCCCACCATCACATCTTTGTAGAAGACGTTTTCCAGCCGCGAGACCACCGCCTTCTCAATGCCGAGCGCGTCCATCTTGCGCAGCAGCGCATCGGGCGTGGCGTGATTAAGGCGGCGAAAGGGCCATTCGCCAATGTAGGCGTTTGCGTCGATCATAGGATCCGCTCTGTTCTACGTGCCGGTTCTGGATTCTACCGAGAATCGTCTTTCCAATTGGTCTCGTCATTCCCGCGGAGGCGGGAATCCATCTTGATTTTGGCCCCACTGGACTCCTGCTTTCACCGGAGTGACGGATAAGATATAGATAGCTTCTTCTACCCAGCTGCTTCCCTGTGGCGGTCGAATTGACTCCAAGCCACATCCTGCTGCGAGAAAATACCGTACGCATTCCGCCAAGAGATCAGTTCCTTCTCCTCATCGGAAATGTCCGCCCCGTACACTTTGGCCAGTTGGGACATGAACGAGCGCGGCGCGTTGAGGTCGCTGCCGTACACCACGCGGTCCGCTCCGGCGTGTTCCACGAGGGTTTCGGTATAGCCGTTGGTGGCGTCGCCGCCGCCAATGTCCATGAAGAGGTTCGGTACGCCCTGCGCGGCCTTGGCGCCGTACTCCATGTCGCTGCCGGAGTGGCCGAAGAAGAAGCAGACGTCGGGATGCCTCAGCCCGGCTTCACGCATGTCGAAGGGATTGGTCTCGCCGGGCATGTTTCCCGTCACCGCCATGTACGTGTGCTGCAGCACTGGCAGTTTGTATTCAGCAAGAATGCGATAGATACCTTCTAAACGCGAGTCGTTGGCTTTCACACCGGTCCAGAGCTTGGCGCCCTGGTGGCCGTCCCAGGCCTTGACACGCCGCAGCAGCTCGGCCTGCATCTCCTCCGGATGGTAAGGATTGAGATACCACATGGGTATCACGCAGTCGGTGTTATTCGACGCCACCTTAAAGGTAAGGTCGTTGCAGGCGGTGACGTATTCGGGGGTGGGCAGCGTAGGCGGGTAGTTATTGTTGGAATTGAGCACGTTGATGCAGAGGATTACACCGTGCCGACGCGCCTTGCGCAGCGAGACCGTGATCTCGTGGTCGTTCTTGACGTGGGAATGAACGTCAATAATCACCCGCGCTTCCTCCCCCAGCCGTCCCACTCACACCAACGCCTCGCTGCTAGCTTATATGTTCTTGACGTGCATAGTCAATAGACTGATTTGTTAATCACCTAAACTGGCGAGCGCCTCCTCAATGCGTGCGATTGCCTTGCGCTCCGCTTTCAGCGAGTCCCCGATGAGCTTGCCCGCCTGCGCCCGTTCCTCTGCCAGCCACGATTCTCTGTCGCAGGCAGCATCACAGAGGTCGTGCAGGGGATTCAGCGAATCCATTTCGCGATCATAGTGCATCGCGGCCGCTTCGAGTGATTCAGCAGCAGCGGGAAAGAAACCGGCAAGTTCCCGCAGATATGTCGCGGCGGCAACCCGCCTGTACACGAGCATCTCAAGATGATGGTGGGTACCATTGACCGGCACATCTGCCGATTTGAAGGCTTGCTGCCAGACGTCGTAGGCTGCGAAGCCGTGCGGCGTTGCCCGCCGATTGGCGTTGCGCTCGTCGTCTTCCGCATATCGCTTTGCGTGCGCGTAGGCAACCGCGTTGCGTAGCGCCGTCACATGCGTTTCCCGCTCGTCCGTAGCGCTCGGCCGGTCATAGACTATCACCCAGATCGATTCCTCCGGTTCGGCGTGTCCGATTTCGTCATACCGCATGTCGTAGTCGCCTTCTACGAACGGGTGACGGACTGTGTATGTCTCGTCCGCCTCGTCATAGCCGACAATTAGCCC
>VXOZ01000116.1 GCA_009839775.1 Chloroflexota bacterium
CGACCCCCGACACCTCCCCGCGTAAGATCGTGGGCCGCGTCATAGGTGTATAAGATCCCGGCGCTGGGTGGTGCGGCACGGCACGCGGGAAGTTACCCTCCTGGGTCAGACGGTAGACGACTATGGCCGCGACCTGGAAGGCCGCCCCGATCTCGCCGATCTGCTCACAGCATGCAGCGACGTGCCGGGTCTGGAACGCATTCGCTTCCTCACCTCGCATCCGCTGTTTATGTCCGACCGCATCATCGAAGCCGTCGGCAGTTTGCCCAACGTGTGCGAGCACTTCAACATCGCCGTGCAGAGTGGTGATGATCTGGTCTTGCGGCGCATGAAGCGCGGCTATCCCGCTCAGAGGTACGTGGACCTGGTGCAGCGCATCCGCGAGATTATCCCGCACGCCTCTATCGCCACGGACATCATCGTTGGTTTCCCCGGAGAAACTGAAGAGCAATTCCAGAATACGCTGGCGATGCTGGAGCAACTGGAACTCGACGTGGTGCACACAGCCATGTATTCACCGAGGCCGGGCACGAAAGCGGGAGAGGAAATGGCCGATGACGTGCCCCGCGACGAAAAACACCGGCGCTTGCTGGCCGTTGAAGCCCTTCAAGAACGTGTCGTGGCGGCCAAGAATTCCCGGCTGCGGGGCCGCACGCTCGACGTGCTGGTAGAAGGCCAAAAGAACGGCAAGTGGTGGGGCCGCATTCGCACCGACCGCGTCACGTTCTTCACCGATCCCCGCGAGAATCTGGTGGGCGAAATCTTGCCGGTACGCATCGACGAGACCACGGCGTATTCGCTGCGCGGCACAGCAGTGGCGTGACAATCGCCGCCCAACGGAGGCTAGTCAGCGCCTTGCGCGGCCAGCGGTATCCCCTCTCCCTCGAGGGAGAGGGCTAGGGTGAGGGGGAAACTCCTGGACGGTGTGATCCTTCCGGTTCATTGCATTGCACTTGCGCCACACGTGCTTCGACAGGGGATTTGGTATGACCCAGGCTTCGCGCAGCCCTCAGTACGAACGGATGGGGGATTCTACATTGATTCGGTGCATACTATAGTCTTTGCTTACTCAATCGTGTGACGTGTCTGTTGACTACAGGTATTCGGCTAAATTGACGAAATTGAGGTGACTTGATGGATCTGCGGGTAGCCGGTATCGGCGCGGGACGGCGGGCGCAGGCGCACTATCGCGCCCTGGCACAATTGGAAGGCGCGGAAGTCGCGGCCATCTGCGACGTGGATGAAGGGCGCGCCCAGGAAGCCGCCGCGCCCTTCGGAGCAGAGACGTATTCAGACTACCGCGATATGCTCGATACCGAGCAGCCGGACGCCGTGTACGTCATCACGCCTCCCAACCTGCACGCCGAGCAGGTTGAATACGCCGCCACACAGAAGGCTGCCATCTTCGTGGAAAAGCCGGTGGCGCTCAGCGTGCTCGACGCCCGCCGCATTCGCATGGCGGTGGAGCAGGGCGGCGTGCTCTGTTGCGTGGGGTACCAGCATCGGTACGGCAACCTGGCTGCTCGTGCCCGCGAGCTCTTGGCGGGGCGAGAACTGGGCCTTACGCGAATTTGGTGGTATCAGGGTGTGCCGAAAGTTCCGTGGAACCTGGATTTTGCCCAGGGCGGCGGCCAGATCGTGGAACAGGCGACGCACCTGCTCGACCTGTGTCGGCTCTTTGGCGGCGAGGTGGACGAGGTCTACGCCCAGTTCGGCCGCAGCGCCTGGAAAGAGGACGAGTCGTTTCAGAATTGGGACGTTTACTCCGGCGTCTTTGTCTATAAGACCTGCGCCGTCGGCAGCGTAGCCACGACTTACGCGCTCTTCTTCGGCCTGCCGCAGAGTTCGGGTCTTGATCTCGTCAGCGAAGAGATGCTGCTGCGCTTTACCGGGGGAGAACTGCAGCAGATTACGCCGCGCGGCACGGAGGCCTATGCCGCGGAGGAGCCGTCGTCGGAGGTCCGTATGGCGCAAGCGTTTCTGCAAGCCGTGGACGCGGATGACCCGTCGTTACTGCGATCATCTCTCGACGATGGCCTGAAGACCCTGGCTCTCACGCTCGCCTTCAACCGCTCAACTGCCGAGAACCGAGCGGTCGCTCCGGCTGAAATCGAAGCGGAGATTTTCGCGTAGCAAGTTGCATGGAGCAGCCAAACAAACAAGCTATCGGGCAATTCCTCTCCAATTGCTTGTGGTTGGTTTGCGTTCCAGCAACTGCAAGCATAGTTTAGCGTTCTGCAGAGGTGCGCAGGTTGCAAACCTGCGCTATTGATTCCATGTTCTGACTTTGCAGGTCGCTGCCAATTGTGCATTAGAATTACCTGGACTCCGGCTTTCGCCGGAGTGACGGCAAGGACACTTCGGTCGGCACCAAGAGACTTAAGGCAGTTCGGCACGCACGGACACGCGAGGCTGTTACCCCGGGTGGCACCAATTAGCCATCTTGGCAGGAAAGCCAGCATAGGAGTAGGCAAGATTAGTGAGTGATGCGAAGACCTATCACTATCCCATGACGCTGTTTGACCCAGAGTCGGCCCACGTGGTGCTGGAGCCGCTGGAGGCAGGCAACGGCCACTGGGTGGGTGCGCCGTGCGTGCTCTATCTGCCGGAAGAGGGGGCCTTTTATCTTTATTACCGGCGGCGGCGCCCACGCGGTCAGGAGCCTGATCGCGGTTTTGCCTGTTATGTTGCGCGCAGCGAGGACGGAAGGCACTTCGCGGACGTTTGGTCGGCGCCAAAGCACGCGTTTGGCAACTCGCCTTCGGTTGAGAAGAGCAGCTTTGTCAGGGATGCCGACGGGCGTTTTCTGCTTTTTGTCTCGTTCGTAGATAGTGCCGACAACCGCTGGCGGATAGACCTGCTGGAAGCCGACACACCGGCGCAGTTCGACCCCGCGTCGCGCCGCCCGGTGTTCACGGCAGGAGACATCCACGCCGAGGGTGTGAAAGACCCCTACGTTTTCAACGTCGGCGGGCTCTGGCACATGATCGCGAGCTATGCGCCGCCGCCCGCAGTGGTAGATGCTTCCTCTCGCGAGGCGATGCATGCGACCGCCGACGTCTACAATACCGGCATCGCCAAGTCGAGCACGGGACTGGCGGTGAGCGGCGACGGGCGCAACTGGGAGTGGCAGGGCGACATCTTCGCGCCCCGCGACCGGGGTTGGGACAGCTACTGCAGCCGCATCTCTTCGCTCGTGCGGATCGGGCAACAATGGATCGCTTTCTACGATGGTTCCGCCGATGTCTCGGAGAACTACGAGGAGCAGTGCGGCCTGGCGCTTTCCGCCGATCTGTGCACCTTCACCCGCCTGAGCATCAATGGGCCGGTGGTGCAGTCGGCCGGCGGCTCGCGCTCCGTGCGCTATGTTGACGTGGTGCCGGTGGAAGACGACCTCTATTTCTACTACGAATGCGCCCGCGCCGACGGCGCCCACGATCTCCGCCTGAGCATCCTGCCGCGCAACGAGTTTTGCCCTACGGTGTAAAACGGCACTACGTAAGGGCACGATATATCGTGCCCCTACGTGCCGCCCTAGCCTGAGCGCAATGCACTTGCCCACTCTTTGTCCACTGGCACCAACCGTGCTAGTATTTTGAAGCCATGAACTCCATTCCCATTTGGCGGTACATTGCCGTGGGCATTGCCGGCGGAACGCTGTCGGGCCTCGCCGGTGTCGGCGGCGGTGTCGTCATCGTCCCCCTCATCACCGCCTACCTGGCGCTATCGCAGCGGGAAGCGCATGCCGTCAGCCTGGGCGCCATCGTGCCGACGGCTATTGCCGCGGCGTTGGTTTACGCCCTGTGGCCGCGTGACGAGCCGCCCGGCAACGAGGTGCCGGCCTACATTGCGGGCGCAGGTTTCATGATTAGCGCCGTGCTCGCGGCTCCCATCGGCGTGCGCATTTCGCATCGCATCAACCAAAAGCAACTCAAGCGTCTGTTCGCCATCTTGCTTACCGCCGTCGGCCTGCGCATGCTGCTGCAACATCCCGTGCTGGGGAACGCGATCCTCATCGCCGGATTCGCGTTGATGGTTGTGGTGGGAATTTGGAGCCTCGTGTTCCACCGGGAGGAGACCGAGTGACTCTCGATCCGGAACTTAGCGTATTCCTCTTCAGTCTCATCATTGGCTTTAGCGTGGGACTGCTCAGCGGCACTATGGGCGTCGGCGGCGGCATCATCATGGTACCGGCGGCGGTGCTCATTCTGGGCTACGGTCAGCACATCGGCCAGGGCATTTCGCTGGTGGTCATGATTCCCACCACGCTCGCCGGCGCTATCACCCACTACCGCATGAAGAACCTCAAGCTGAAGCCGGTATTCCTCATCGCCATTGGCGCGGTCGCCGCCGGTCTCATAGCAGCGGCGATTGCCCAGCAGTTGTCCCAATCCACGCTGCAGCGCGTCTTTAGTATCTGGGTGCTCTACTCAGCCATTCGCGCCTGGGGCGTCAACGATTGGATCATGCAACGCTTCTTCGGCAAAGAGCCTGAAAAGCACGAGGAAGAGGTGCCGGAAGAAGAACCCCTCACTTGACCTCGCCTGAAG
>VXOZ01000445.1 GCA_009839775.1 Chloroflexota bacterium
CTCGATGTGATGGTCGCCCTCTTGGAGCAGCGCATGGTTGATGTTCACACCGCCTCCGGCAGCCTTCACAGCAAGTTTTTTCACTTCACCATGTAGAGAGACCGGTCCACCAGCGGAGGCAGCGACAAGTGCGGGAACGTCACCCGCTACGCCAATAGCTCCGCCCGCGGACTCCAAATTGAGTGCTCCGCTAACCTCACTCAACTGAAGTGTCCCGCCTGAGACTGAAGCTTCCAACGGCGAGGTGAGGTTGTGGCCTGACATGCTGCCACCGATGACTCTGCACGCCAAGGACTGCACGGGAGGCAGGCGCAGAGAAACATTCGGCACACTGGCCCAAACAGCGTTCGCGTAAACGGAAAGCACATAGGTGTCGTCCAGCTTGAGCACAGACCACTCCCAATCGTGGCCCTCCCGGTCGAAGCTTACCTGTACATCTCCCGGAGCTTCCTCGACAGTGAGCGAGCTGCCTTCGATGTCGACTTCCATGCGCGCCTCAGATGGAATGGCAAAGGATTGGTCGTCTAGATCCACAGGCGTGTAGCCCTGTTCTTCGCGCTGCCGTTTCCGTTTGAGGCCCCGCAAGGGCATGCGGATGTTCCCTCTCGGCAGGTCTGTCACCGCGCGTGAGATGCGGTCCTCGACCTTAGAGAGTGTCTCGCCGAGGGAGCGTTCGATTTCCTCCCACCAGTTACTTTCCAGAAACGACGAAACTTTACGGTCGGTGCTCTCACTGCCGTTTCGGATTGCGCCAAGCAGGCGTTCCGCGTCTTCTACCGAGATTTTGCCTTCGCGCAGCATTTCAAGTATCAGACGTTCTTCCGCGCCCATTTTTGCTACTCCCTGTTTGCCAGGCGGCGTAAGGCTTCTTCAACGCCGAGTTCTCCGCTCTCCACTTCCTGAAGGGTGCTGAGACGCTCGGCTTGCAGGGCAGCTTCACCTGAGGCCGGTTCGTGGCCAAGTTGGCTGATGATCTCCTCCAGGCGCGCGCGCACTGTGGGATAAGAGACACCCAACTCCTTTTGCACCTCGCTCATGTTGCCGCGAGCGACAAGGAAAATCTCTACGAAGCGTTGCTGTTCCGAGGAGAGACGGTTGAACGGGTTGAGGTGAAACTCCCCCTCCAGAGCGACATTGCACGACGAACAACGCAAGCGCTGTACGGTGAGTTCGCTCGAGCATACGGGGCAGCGCCCAAGCACTTCCGGCGACTGGGAACTACCCAAGATGTTCCGCATGGCATGCCTCCCACGAACAGTTTAGGTATTCTAACCTTCATCTTTAGAAACTATAGCAGAAGATACAGAAGTAGTCAACAGAATGAGGAAAAGTTTAGAAAAATGTATAACGTGATTGTGTATACATGCCCCTTGCTCGAGGAAATGTGTAGACGATTGCGGCGAAAGCGCGAACGCGAGACCTTGACCTAGCCGCCAATCTGGGACATGGTGCGGTTGGCGCGCTGGAAGAACTCGCCCTCGTTGATGCGGTGCTTGAGTTCCTTCTGCCAGATAGCGGCGCGGATGATGTGCTCAAGCTCCTCGTCGGTAGCGCCATCGCGCAGGGGTAGGCGCAGGTCGGTCTCACGCACGGAGAAGAGGCAGGTGCGGAGCATACCCTCCGCCGTGAGCCGAATGCGGTTGCACGTGGCGCAGAATGGCTCGCTCACAGGATTGATGAAGCCGATTTCACCATTGCCGTCGGCAAACTGATAGACGCGCGAGGTCGACGAAGGGTCGGTGGGAATGGGCACCAGTGGGACAGGCATCGCCTCGTTGATCATATCCAGGATTTCACGTCCCGTGAGCACGTTCTCTTCCCGCCAGATGCCGTCCGCGTCCAAGGGCATGAACTCGATGAAGCGCACCACGTAGGGCTTGCGGCGCGCCAACTCAGCGAACGCCACCACCTCACGCTCCGTGAAACCGCGAATACCGACGCAGTTTAGCTTGATTGGGCTAATGGCAGGGTACTTTTCGAGTTCCTCTAGGCCTTCCATCACCGCGTTGAGCGCGTTTCTGCGCGTGATGTAGGCAAAGTGCTCCGGCACGAGACTATCCAGGCTCACGTTGATGCGCGTAAGCCCCGCCTCGGCCAGGGGCTTGGCCAGCGCTTTGAGACGGAAGCCGTTGGTCGTGATCGAGAGGCTCTCCAGGTCATCGATCAGGCGTAGGCGGCTGATGAGGTAAGGGAGATCTTTGCGCACCGTTGGCTCGCCGCCGGTGATGCGAATGTCACGAATGCCAAGGCGGACAAAAAGCCGGGCAAGCCGCTCGATCTCTTCGTACGTTAAGATTTCATCACGCGGCACCCACTGCATCATCTCTTCGGGCATGCAGTAGCGGCAACGAAAGTTGCAGCGGTCCGTTATCGAGATGCGCAGGTTTTCGATCTGCCGACCGAAGCTGTCGATCAGCGGCTGCATGCAATCCTACCTCTATTGATTAGCTATCCTGCGGACATGCGCACAATGCACCGGCATGAGGAGTGTCCCTGTGCGCTTGGCACTCCTGCGGAGGTCGGACTTCCCAACGCATCCAACGCTTTGGCCCCGCCGACCCCGGCGCGTACGCCTGCTTAGTTCTCATTATAGCGCAGCAACGTCGCTCACGTTGAGAGAGTTGTCAAGGCGCGCGTAACGGCCTTGTCCTGTTCCGGCAGGACCGTGCGCGGATCCAATACCACGGTATCTTCTTCGATGCGTACGACGAGGGGCGGATTGGACGCGCGCAGTTGCTTGGCAAGCCAGTCGGATGACCGCGCGGCCGACGAGAATCGTAGCACCCACGCTGGCAGAGTCTCTCCAGGGAGCGCCCCGCCGCCAATTGCCGACTCACCGGATACGACGTCAGTCCTCAGTAGGTGACCGTGCGCGGCAGTGATGGCACGTTGCCAGGCGCGCGCGCGCCGCTTCAGCCGGTCTGGTCGCGCCGCGATCATCCGCCAGACCGGAACGTGGGACAGCGCTTCTTGCTTGCGATAGTGCGCCAGCGTCGCCTCCAGGCCCGCAAGGGTTGCTTTGTCGAGTCGCAGGGCACGCGCGAGCGGATGCCGTTTCATGGTGTCAATAAGATTGCCTTGGCCTACAATCAACCCTGCCTGTGGGCCGCCGAGCAGCTTATCTCCGGAGAAACTCACCACGGCACAGCCGGCGGCAAGCGTCTCTTGCACCGTTGGCTCTTGATGAAGGCCAAAGGCCGCTGTGTCTAACAGTGAGCCGCTGCCAAGGTCGTAGATGACGGGAATGCTGTGCTGCTGGGCTTTTCCCACCAATTCAGCCAAATCCGGCTCGTGGGTAAAGCCGACAACCCTAAAATTGCTCGAATGCACGCGTAAGACGGCGGCGGTTGCCGGTGTGATCGCTTGGGTGAAGTCTTCTACGTACGTGCGGTTGGTTGTGCCGACTTCCACGAGGCGCGCGCCGCTTTGGGCGAGGACATCGGGAATGCGGAAGCCGCCGCCGATTTCGACCGCTTCGCCACGAGAGACAATGACCTCTTTGCCCGCGGCAAGAGCGCTCAGCACGAGGAAGATTGCGGCAGCGTTGTTATTGACCGCCAGCGCGTCCTCGGCGCCGCTCAGGGCCGTTAGCGCGGTAACGAGATGCGTGTACCGGGAGCCGCGTGCGCCGCCAGCAAGATCGAACTCCAGATTGCTGTAGCCGGCGCTGACTGACACCATTGCCTGGATCGCGGCTTGGCTCAAGGGAGCGCGCCCCAGATTCGTATGCAGGATTACGCCGGTGGCATTGATCACGGGGCGGAGAGAGGGAAGACTAAGGCGCGCAGCAGCGCTTTGCATGCCCTGGGCAAGCTCGTCGAGTGAGGGCGCGCATTTGCCCGTGGTGATGTCTGCTCGGGCCGCTGCCAGCACCTCTCGCGCCAATTCGACCTGCATGTGATGGGGAAGGTCGAGATTCAGGGACTGAACTGCCGGCGCGAGGAGCAAGCGGTCTACACTAGGTAGCTGGCGGAGGCTATCCCTACGCGCCGTACTTGGCGAGCTTTTGCGCATGGCCCATAGACAGAAGCATCGCATCCTGCGCGGGGAAGCGACCCAGGCTGCCCCGGACAAGCGCGCGTTCCGTAAACTCCGAGATTTCGTCGCTGATGCACGTTGTGCTGTAGAGAGCGAAGGGAACCGGATGCCAAGAGTGTCCGCTCAGCGCGGAGGGAGAGGAGTGGTCTCCAGTGATAACGAAGACCTCCGGTTGCAGGCGGAGCAAGGCGGGAATCAGGCTGTCGATCTCCTCCAGCACCTGCACCTTGCGGTTGAAGTCACCGTCTTCGCCTGCGGTGTCGGTGGCTTTGACGTGAAAATAGAAGAAGTCGTACGCTTCCCAGTTTTCCTGCAGGGTTTCAAACTCGTCCCAAATGGTGTCTCCAGTCTCGATCACCTCCATGCCAACAAGCTTGGCAAGGCCGCGATACATGGGGTAGGCCGCGGGCGCGGCCGGGGGGAGCGTATAGATTTGCGGCAGGGTTGGAAAGTAAGGCCAGTGTATTATAAACAAAAACGAGCCCCCGAGACG
>VXOZ01000360.1 GCA_009839775.1 Chloroflexota bacterium
GACGTATACCTTCACGGTAGCCGAGGACGCCGCCACGGGCACGACCGTTGGCACCGTCTCCGCCACCGACCCCAACGATGAGGACAGTGTGACCCACTCAATCACCGCGGGCAACGGCGACGGTAAGTTCTCCATAGACGGCAGCAGCGGGAGCATTACGGTCGCCGCCGCGCTGGATTACGAGACCACCATGGCGTACTCGCTGACGGTGCAGGCCAGCGACGGGAAGGAAAACGGCACGGCGACGGCAACAGTCGCGATCACCGTCACCAACGTGGCCGAAGACCCGCCGCCCGCGCCAGAGGACCTCAGCGTGTCTCTGGCCGACGACACGTTCAGCCTCAGTTGGACTGCCGTCACCGGCGCAGACCAGTACCGGGTGCAGTACCGCACCGGCGGCTCTGAGAGTGAGTGGACCAGCCTGGATGCCGTCACGGCTGCCAGCCAGACGTTCAGCCCAGAGAATGGCGCCTTATGCGCCACGACTTACGAGTTCCAGGTGCAGGCACACGGTGATGGGGAGACCTACCTTGTCGAGTGGGGAGCGGCGTCTGAGTCCGCTTCGCACACGACCGAAGCGTGCAACCTCCCGCCCGCGTTCGGCTCTGCGACGTATACCTTCACGGTAGCCGAGGACGCCGCCACGGGCACGACCGTTGGCACCGTCTCCGCCACCGACCCCAACGATGAGGACAGTGTGACCCACTCAATCACCGCGGGCAACGGCGACGGTAAGTTCTCCATAGACGGCAGCAGCGGGAGCATTACGGTCGCCGCCGCGCTGGATTACGAGACCACCACGTCGTACTCGCTGACGGTGCAGGCCAGCGACGGGAAGGAAAACGGCGCGGCGACGGCAACAGTCGCGATCAGCATCACCAACGTGGCGGAAGCTCCTCCGCCCGCGCCGTACAGACTGCCCTCGGTCTACAATGACGGCGTGTTCCAGCTCAGTTGGAGGTCCGTCGCTGGCGCGGACCAGTACCGGCTGCAGTACCGTATCGGCGACGCCACGGGTAGCTGGACGAACTTGGCCGCCACGACGAACACGTACCAGAATTTCACCCTGGAGGGCAGAATTACGTGTGGGACGATCTATGAGTTCCGCTCGCAGGCGCACGGCGACGGGGAGACCTACTCCGCTATCTGGGGTTCACCGTCCAGCGCCGCCGTATTCACTGCCCACCCTTGCAACCAGGCGCCTGCGTTCGGTTCTGAGACGTATACCTTCACGGTAGCCGAGGACGCCGCCACGGGCACGACCGTTGGCACCGTCTCCGCCACCGACCCCAACGATGAGGACAGTGTGACCCACTCAATCACCGCGGGCAACGGCGACGGTAAGTTCTCCATAGACGGCAGCAGCGGGAGCATTACGGTCGCCGCCGCGCTGGATTACGAGACCACCATGGCGTACTCGCTGACGGTGCAGGCCAGCGACGGGAAGGAAAACGGCACGGCGACGGCAACAGTCGCGATCACCGTCACCAACGTGGCCGAAGACCCGCCGCCCGCGCCAGAGGACCTCAGCGTGTCTCTGGCCGACGACACGTTCAGCCTCAGTTGGACTGCCGTCACCGGCGCAGACCAGTACCGGGTGCAGTACCGCACCGGCGGCTCTGAGAGTGAGTGGACCAGCCTGGATGCCGTCACGGCTGCCAGCCAGACGTTCAGCCCAGAGAATGGCGCCTTATGCGCCACGACTTACGAGTTCCAGGTGCAGGCACACGGTGATGGGGAGACCTACCTTGTCGAGTGGGGAGCGGCGTCTGAGTCCGCTTCGCACACGACCGAAGCGTGCAACCTCCCGCCCGCGTTCGGCTCTGCGACGTATACCTTCACGGTAGCCGAGGACGCCGCCACGGGCACGACCGTTGGCACCGTCTCCGCCACCGACCCCAACGATGAGGACAGTGTGACCCACTCAATCACCGCGGGCAACGGCGACGGTAAGTTCTCCATAGACGGCAGCAGCGGGAGCATTACGGTCGCCGCCGCGCTGGATTACGAGACCACCACGTCGTACTCGCTGACGGTGCAGGCCAGCGACGGGAAGGAAAACGGCGCGGCGACGGCAACAGTCGCGATCAGCATCACCAACGTGGCGGAAGCTCCTCCGCCCGCGCCGCAGAACCTGACCGGCACGGTCACGCACAACAGCGTCACGCTCTCGTGGGACGCGCCCGATGACACCACCGTAACGAGCTACCAGATACTGCGGCGCAGACCCGACCACGGCGAGACAGAGTTGCTGGTGCACGTAGCCGATACCGAGAGCATTGACGATACCGAGAGTATCGAGACCACGTACACGGACACGGACGTGGCGCCCGGTACCCGCTACGTGTACCGGGTCAAAGCCATCAACGCTATCGGTCTGGGTCCGTTCTCAAAGCCCGTGACCGTGACTACTGCGCAACAGCCCTAGTGGAGAACGGGCCTTTCCAGTGGCGGCGGGCCCAGTACGAGAGGGTGCTTGATCTGGCTCGCGCTCGTCAGAGTCAAACCCGGGCCCAGGGAATTTTGCTGCATGGGCTCCACGCTGATGTTTCGCCGAATAGAACGCGGATTGCGATGTGCGAGGGCATGATCGGCATCAATGATAGAACGCATTGACCGGATGCTACGTCCGGTCAATTCATGTCCAGACATGCTTGGCGGATGCACTGGGGGGATACTGCTATTTCTTCGTATCGATTGTCCCTCTTGGCGGTTTTGGAGGCGATGCGAGAGCCTTTAAGATTGGAGACCGAGCCTCAACGTGCCAAATCCGAGAACCGGTTGGGATTCCAGTGGGCCACCGGCCGGGTAGTCTTGCCCGTGGTTAGGAGGTCTCGGATTATCTCGGCGGTGATTGGCGCCTGTTGGATACCCAGCTTGTGGTGGCCGACGGCGTAGTAATAGCCGGTGAGGGCAGAGGGCCCAACCAATGGATAGCCGTCGGGGCTGAAGGGGCGAAACCCCGACCACAATTCTGCGATAGTCCCCGCCACTAGCTCCGGGATGGCCTGAATCGCGGCCTGGAGCATGCCCTGGATCGCTCCGGCCGTATTGCGCCGGTCGTAACCGACGCGCTCGGTCGTCGCGCCCAAGACGATGCGTCCGCTCTTGCGCGGGATGATGATGTACTGCGGCAGGTTGATGAGGTGGCTGAGCGCGACGGTATCCGCATGCAGGGAAAGCATCTGGCCGCGCTCCGGCTGCACGGGGATATGTTCCGGTGCTCCCTGCAATGTACCTCCCCAACTGCCGGCCGCGTTGACGACCGCTCCGGCATGAAAATCCTGGTTTGCCGTGCGCACGCCGGTGACCCTGCCGTTTTCGACGTGCAGTGCCTGGGCGTCGCAGCCGGCGAAGATGCTGACTCCCGTCTTGCGCGCGCCTACTTCCAATGCGCGTAATAGGCGCCGGTTCTCAATGTTTGCGCACGACGTCACCATGCCGAGGGTAACCGGCAACGTGACTTCCGGCTGGCGTCTCCGCACCTCATCAGGTGTGATGAACTCACATCCAAGATCTGCCCCATCCAACTGAGGCTGCAACGCGCGCATGTTCACTTCATCTTCCGCGGTGAGGGCAAGATGGAGAGCGGGGTGACGAACCGCTTCAATGTCGATGCCGGTCTCGTCGGCGAGCACGGGCGCCAAAGCCAAGAGCATCTCGCTGCCCTCCACCCGCAGCGTAAAATCTTCAATGCTCTCATAGGGATAGGGGCGGCTCATTAGCACTCCTGCGGACGCCCAGGAGGCTTCCTTGCCAACCGCGCTGCGTTCGAGCAGTGCCACGGAAAGGCCGGCGGTCCGCACGGCGCGCGCGATCATGAGACCGATGATACCGGCACCGATGACTACAACATCGTAGGTTTCCATCCTGGTCTTTAGCCCCTCACGCAATGTCCGTTGCTTTGATGAATCCTCTGGCCTTCAATTCTACTCTACTTGTGCCACTGTGTTCCGCTCTTGTAGCTTCACTCTCGTGTAGTCTCCAAGGTCTTGAAGGAGCTTCATGTAGTCCCCTCGCGGCTTAGGATCTTGGCAAGACTACGGTATGAGTTGCTTAGTCCCCCTTACTAGGCTTGTATAAGTCCACTAGGTCTGATTGTGGCATAATCGAACAGGTTGCAACGCAGCTTGTCTCCCATTCACAATACTTTGGAGCAAATATCAGGGGACTCGTGCATGCCGGAGAAAGTGCTCTTCGACACGGACATTGGCACTGACATCGATGACGCGGTGTGTCTGGCATACCTGTTGGCCCAGCCCGCGTGCGAATTGCTTGGCATTACAACGGTGAGCGGTGAGGCAACCAAGCGCGCCATGCTGGCGAGCGCCTTGTGCCGGGCGGCCGGCAAGGATGTACCGATTCACTCCGGCGCGGAGGATCCGCTGCTCATTGCGCAGAGACAGCCCAAGGCGCAGCAGGCGGACGCGCTGGGTGATTGGCCGCACAGCAGCACGTTTCCGCAAGGCTCTGCCGTGTAATACTTGCGACATACTATCCGCGCTCAGCCCGGTGTGATCACCTTGCT
>VXOZ01000308.1 GCA_009839775.1 Chloroflexota bacterium
GATGCCGGAGATGATGGCCGTCATGGGCAAGATCGCCAAGGTGAAAATGCTGGAAATGAGGACGAGCACGCCCAGCGTGGTGACCGTCGGAAACCGGTCGCCGATGCGCCCGCCGATGTAGTTGCCAAGACTAATCCCCGCCAGCATGACGCCAATGACGCTGGTCCACGTGTACAGCGAGACGCCGAGATACGGCGCGATCATCCGCCCCGCCGTGAGTTCGACGACCAAGGTACAGAAGCTCGCCAAAAAGACAATCGTGCCCGCCCGCCAAATTCCACGCATTGAGCGTCCCCTTTCGTTGCACCGCCAGATGACTCTAATGGAGAAAACAGAGCCCTACAAACAGGGTTTGAGATGTTCCAAGACCGTATTTCCCTATTGTAGCGGTCACCTTGCGTTGTTCGCATCCCGGCAGGTGCTCAGCTACACTATGGTGAAGGAGGAAGTCTCTTGCGACGGCATGAAGGGCCACGGCGATGAAGGGTATCACGGCGGCGCAACGTGAAGACATGATGACGGTGCTGGCGGCGGCGCTGAAAGCGGTGGACCCGGCGCAGGCGGTGCGCAACTGCGTGCGACGCGAGGGATCGCGCTTGGTCGTCGGAGACGATGCGTACGATCTCGCTGCTTTCAAGCGCATCCTCGTCGTGGGGGCGGGGAAAGCCAGCGGGCCGATGGCGCAGGCGCTGGAAGAGATTCTGGGCGAGCGGCTGGAGGGCGGTGTGGTGAACGTCAAGGAAGGCTACGCCGTTCCGACGCAACGGATCGAGTTGATCGAGGCGGCCCATCCTGTGCCGGATGAGAATGGCTTGCGCGGCACCGAGCGCATCCTGCAGTTGGCGGCAGACGCCGGCGAAGACGATCTGGTGTTTTGCCTCATTTCCGGCGGCGGGTCCGCCCTCATGGAGTTGCCTGCCGGGGGAATTACGCTCGACGACCTGCAACAACTAACCGACCAACTCCTGCGCAGCGGCGCCACCATCAACGAAGTGAATACGATTCGCAAGCACATTTCGCAAGTCAAGGGTGGCGGGTTGGCGCGGGCGGCGGCGCCTGCTACCCTGGTTGCGCTCATTCTCTCCGACGTGGTGGGGAATCCGCTGGACTTCATCGCTTCCGGACCGACCGTGCCCGACACGACCACGTTTCAAGATGCGTGGAGTCTCTTGCGAAAGTTTGACCTGGAGGATTCAATACCGCAGCGTGTGCGCGCGCAGCTTGAGCGCGGCCTCAATCAGTCGATACCGGAGACTCCTAAGGAAGGTGACACGATTTTTGGCCGCACGACGAGTGTGCTCGTCGGCAGCAACGAGATCGCTGCCCGCGCGGCACTAGACGCAGCACGGGAATTGGAGTATAATGCAATCCTGGTCACCACCTGGGTGGAAGGTGAGGCGCGTGAGGTTGCCAAGGTGATGGCTGGAGTCGCCAAGGGTCTGATCCGTCACCACTCCCCACTCCCGCCCCCGGCGTGCGTTATCTTCGGCGGTGAAACGACCGTTACCGTGCGCGGCGAGGGCAGAGGCGGGCGCAGCCAAGAAATGGCGCTTGCCGCGTCGCTTGCGCTCGACGGTTGGGAGGATGTGGCGGTGATGGCGGTGGGAACAGACGGCACCGACGGCCCGACTGACGCGGCCGGCGGCATTGCGGACGGCGCGGTGATTGCGCGGGCGCGAGCGCTCAACTTGGACCCGCTCGCCTATCTGGACCATAACGACTCCTACCATTTCCTGCAGCAGACTGACGCCCTTCTCGTCACCGGGCCGACAAACACCAACGTCAACGATCTGGTTTTCGTCTACGCCTTTGGCTAGGTAATCCGTTCGCTTCCTCATTCATTCGTCTCCTCCGTTCAGCTTCGTTTCCTCGTTTAATCAGTGGCAGGTATGCTCCCCATGGAACTTAGAGATGAGTCACTCCCTCCTCTTGATTCGTCATTCCTCCCTCGCGCGCCCGCGCAGCGCTGGCACTCGGTAAGCAGGCGCAGCGACTTGCGGCCGTTGTCCCGGAGCCGCGGCAACAGACTGCTGCTGTTCATCAGTTGCGGCGTGGTGGTTCTGTTGCTGGGTAGCGGCGTGCTGTGGGTTGCCAGCCGGGGATTCGCGTCTAACGGCGGTATGACGGCTGTTCAAAACGGCGAAACGGCGCGTACAACACCCGTCGTTCCTACCCCAGCCGCCGCGCCCAATGCGGCTACGGCAGAAGCGCCAACCACGCCGGAGTTCCACGTAGTGCAGCCGGGTGAATCGCTCTACGCCATTGTGAGGAAGTATAATACGACTGTAGACGCGGCTGAACTCAATAATCTCGTAGACGCATTAGTTGAACTCAATAATATAGAGAATCGTGACGCGATCCAGGTTGGGCAACGACTGCGTCTCATACCGGAAGAGCAATGAGGCGCGGGCGAAGACCGCTAGCAGCGCGTGGGACACGTGCCGCGGCGCACTCGCATTTTTCCTCGCGCTTGTACTTTGGTTGCGATTGGCCAGCGCCGTGGGCGCGGCATCGGGCACGCCGTGGCATACGGAGAGCGACATACTCTCGGGAGATGTGCTCTCTGCCTGGCAGCTTTGGGAAAATGCGCTTGAACCTGAAACATGGGCACAGGAAGATCAGTCGTGGATCCCAAGCAGCTTGCCCTGGCTGATCTCCGCGCATCCGAGCAGCGCGAATACGGCGCTGGCTGCCGGTTCCATGGGACTGCACCGTACCGTAGACGGCGGTGAAACGTGGACCCACCTGCCAGGCATCGTCGCGCCAGTCATCGCAATCGCCTATAAGTCGGGCGATTCTCAGATTGTCTTCGCCGGGACCGAACTGGACGGAAACTACCGTAGCAGAGACGGCGGGGTCTACTGGCACCGCATCAATAGCGGTTTACTCCAGGACAAACTCGGCAACGTGGCGGGCGCGGTAGCGTTAGCTGCCGACCCTCTCTTGCCGAGCACGCTCTTTGCCGCGACGACGACCGCGGGCGGCCTTTACCGCTCGCAAGACGAAGGCGCTACGTGGGCCTTGGCGAATAGCGGCTTGCCGGAAGAGTCGATACGCGGCCTTGCCATTACGGAGAGTAGTTCACCACGGCTCTACGCCGCCACGTCGAGTGGACTCTATCTGTCAAGTGATCGCGCGGCAACCTGGTCCTTGATTGGGGCTTTGCCAATCGAGACGTCCCAGAAACTGCTCGTAGAGCCCGGCGCTCCGGTGACTCTCCTGCTAGTAGCAGAGGACGCGATCTATCGCTCGACGAACGGCGGCTTGACGTGGATCGACCTGGATTTGCCCCCTGAGATGGCGCCCATACACGACGCTGTACTCGTTAGCGGACCACAATTCACCTACCTCTTTGTAGCCAGTGAGAACGGACCGTATTGGCAGCGGCTGACGCCTGCTACGCCGCAGTCGCCCCCGCAAGTTCAGTCGGAAACGGTAATCTACGTCGACGTAACCGGTCACACGATCCGCGAACCCTTTCTCACTTACTACGTAACGCACGGCGGCGTGACGCGCTTTGGCTTTCCGCGTACCGACGCCATCGGCGAAGGTGGCAGCACCGTGCAATACTTCCAACGGGCTCGGTTGGAAATCGTAACGGATGAGGAAGGCGAGCGCGTGGTGCAGTCACCGCTCGGCAAGAGTCTCCATTTTGGTGAGGATCTATCTGCTGCCTCCACGCAGTCGGACACTGGCTCAACGCCAGAACAGTATGCGGTAGACCAGGTGTTTGCCAACTTCTACGCAAGCAATAACGGGCGTGAGGCGTATGGCAGCCCAGTTGCTCCGGCGGCGGACGAGGAGCAGGTGAATGGGGTTATACTCTATACGCAGTACTATGAATCCGCTCGCCTCGAATACCATCCTGGCGCCGCAACACCTGTTCTGCTGGGGTTGATCGGCGATGAATATCTGATGCAGAGGGGTTGGTTGGAGTAACGCCAATGCGCCGCACTCGGATAGTTGCCACCATTGGCCCCGCGTCGGCGAATGAGGATACGCTCCGGGCCATGCTGCGTGCCGGTTTGGACGTGGCGCGCATCAACTTTTCCCATGGCACCCACGAGACGCAGGCGCGGGCCATCGGTCTCTTGCGCGAGTTGTCGTCTGCGGAAGGGGCCACCCTTCCCATCATTGCCGATCTGCAAGGTCCTAAAGTGCGCGTCGGCTCTATTGCAGATGAGCCGTTGCGCCTCGTCCCAGGCGGCCAGCTTCTCCTCGTTCTCGATGACGACGCTGCCGCTGAAACTGCGGACGAACGACTCTACGCCTACGCCAAATCGATAGACCCCGAGTCGCCCAGTGTAGACGTTGCGCCCGTACGGTTCGCCGCGCTTGCCGCCGAGACACGGCCCGGTGACACGATTCTCCTCGATGACGGACTGATTGCGGTCGAGGTAATCGCGACACGCGTCGAGTCCGGGCAAGCTGCCGTCGTCACGCGGGTGGTGCGCGGCGGTGAGCTTGTGAGCGGCAAAGCCGTTGTCGTGCGGGGGCGGAGTCTCAAT
>VXOZ01000454.1 GCA_009839775.1 Chloroflexota bacterium
CCCCCCCCCCCCCCCCCGCCGCAGTTTCGTAGCAAGGTCTGTGTACGCCCGGCGAATGGCAAGACGCACCGCGGTGCCAAAACCGGCGCTTGCGATTTCGCGGGAAGTAGCGGCGCCGAGGCCCCAGGCGGCAACGTGCGCCTCTATGTGCGGCACGAGCGCCAGACGCTGCTTTGGGCTAAGCAGCTTGGAATCGTCAATACCATGCAACTCAAGCGGCAGCGATTGGTAGAGCGTAGGGAGAACGGCCACCATGCCGGCCACGACTGGACCGGCCCAAGCGCCGCGACCGACTTCATCCGTACCGGCAATCAACGTAGCGCCACGGTCCAACCAAGACCATTCTATCGCCAGGTTTTGCAAGCGAACGGAGGTACGCATTATACAATAATGCCCGCCTGACGTGAGGCGAGCGGGCATTCCTTGTGACAGTGTGCTGACTACCGGCGTTCCTTGATGCGTGCCGCTTTGCCGACACGGTCTCGTAGGTAGTACAGCTTGGCACGTCTAACTCTGCCACGACGCACCACACGCAAACTCTCGATGCGGGGAGAGTGGAGCAGGAACGTTCGTTCCACACCGATCCCGTGAGTAGTGCGACGCACGGTAAAGTTTTCATTGATGCCGGAGGCACGGCGCGAGAGCACTACGCCTTCAAAGGCCTGCGTGCGTTCACGTCCGCTCTCTACGACCTTTACGTTTACGCGTACGGTATCCCCGGGGGCGAACTCGGGCACGTCGGACTTTAGCTGCTGCCCTACGATGTCGTCAATGATGGTTGTCATCTTCGTTTCTCATAACGTAATCACGTCCACTCTTGCTACAGTAGCACATTAGTCGGTGGCCTCGCAATGTGCGGGGACTTCGCAATGTGCCTCTGAGTCAAGGAAACTCCTGTCTGCTTCGCTTAGGTCGGCGTCCAAGAGCAAGTCGGGGCGGCACCGGCGGGTGCGCAAGAGTGACTGCTGACGCCGCCACTTTTCAATCTGCTGGTGATTGCCGGAGAGCAGGACCTCAGGCACGTGCATTCCTTGATAGGAGGCGGGCCGGGTGTAGTGTGGGTACTCCAAGAGTCCCGTAGCAAACGACTCCTCGCTGACGGCGATAGAGCCGCCGCCAAGCACACCGGGCACGTGCCGCGTGGTTGCATCCAGCACCACGAGAGCGGGCAACTCGCCTCCGCTCACTACGTAGCTACCAATTGAGATTTCGTCATCCGCAAGGTACGCCGCTACCCGCTCGTCTACGCCCTCATAGCGCCCACAGAGCAAGATGAGGTGCCCCTGGCCTGCGAGATCCTTGGCGGCGGGTTGGTCGAGCAGTCGACCGGAAGGGCTGAGGAGGATGACGTGAGCCTCTGCTGTCCTGAGATCTGCGACAGCCCGAAAGAACGGCTCCGGCTTCATGACCATACCGGTGCCACCGCCAAAGGTGTAGTCGTCCGTGACCCGGTGCTTGCCCTCGGCCCAGTTGCGCAGATTGTGCACGACGATAGTGAGGCGTCCCCCCTGCACGGCGCGGCTGAGGGTGCCGTGGTCGAGCGGCCCACGAAAATAATCGGGAAAGAGCGTGAGGATGTCTACGCGCAGCATGTACTTTGCTTGCAGTCGGTCTCAATTGCCACCAAGTCTCTGTGACAATCTTGGTTGAGTAAAAGCTATCTCATAAATCAGCTTGGTATGCCGATTCGTGCTTTGACAAGGGCTTCTTGAAGCCCAGGCTTCGCGAAGCCCACTCAGCACGAACGGATATTTGTCTTTTCCGTTCGCCCTGAGCCTGTCGAAGGGCGGATCTGCACAGAGCAATGTAATTGTGAAATGAGTTCTTGGCTCGCGCGACACCACGACATCACTGCGCTAAGGCACAGTTTACAAACCTGTGCTACCGGATGCATGGCAGCGACGCTTGTGTCCTCGTCACTTGCCGGCACTCCGCCGGCCGAACCGTAGCGCGGGGGCTTGTCCCCCGCCTCTGCGCCCTATGCTACCGTTGCCCCCCGCTTATCAATGCAGACGTGTTGGTCTACTCATCAGGCACTAAGCCTGAGATGAGATGTACGATAATGCGCCGCGTTTCCAAGTCGATGGAGCGTACAACCTCGGCGATGGCCGGCAAGAGTATCTCGCCGCTCTCTCCGCCGCGCACGATATAGACGTCATTGCTGCCGGTCGTGATGATTTCCGCGACGCTACCGAGGCAGCGGTCATCATCCGTATGGACTGCTAGCCCCTTTATTTGGTGGTGGTGAAAGCTACCGGCGGGAAGGGGAGGAAGTTCTGTTTCCGGGAGCGCGACATAGGAACGGGCAAGGAAACCGGCAGTTTCACGCGAGTCAATGCCAACGAGCTTCAGCAGCACACCTTTGGGCGTAAAGCGCGCGCGCTCGACGTCATGCGGGGCGTGCGTGTCTCCAAGGTACAGACGCTTGATAGTCTGAAAGCGCTCGGGGAAGTCAGTGAGAATCTGTACCCGGACTTCACCCCGCACACCGTGGGGGCCCTTCACCCGTCCTATGACAAGCCAGCCGTCGTACGCGTCACCCTGCTCTACTGCATGCGCCCCTTTACCGGCGAAACTTGCAGCATTCACGTTAGATGATGTCAAGCGCGACACGCCGGCTCGATTCCCCGGCCGCCGCGCGCATTACCGTGCGTAACGCTTGCGCGATGCGACCGTCTTTGCCAATCACTCTGCCTTTGTCTTCCTCAGCCACGCGCAGTTCGTAGACCACCGCCTGGGAGCGCACGATTTCTCGCACCTGAACGGCGTCAACATTGCGCACCAGTCCATAAGCGACAAATTCAATGAGGCCCGTCAAAGCTGGAATTGTGCCGCTATCGCTGCGGTAGTCGCGGTTGCCGCCACCCCATTGCCGGGGGCCCCGGCGTCCGCCATCACGCGGCCTGCCGGATCTCCGCTGATACATTACTCGGCCTCCAATCCCGCAATCTTGAGCAGCTTCCGCACGCGATCGGTGGGCTGCGCGCCTTTCTGCAACCATTCCTGCGCACGCTCCGTATCGATCTTGACGGTAGAAGGCTCAGTCCGTGGGTTGTAATGTCCCAGCAAGTCTACGTGGCGGCCATTGCGCGGCATCTTCGAGTCCGCTACGACAACCCGATAGTGTGGTTGCTTCCGTTTACCAATTCTAACGAGCCGGATCTTAAGCAAAGCGCTCATCCTCCTTCAGCGAATGTTCGTCACGTCTATTAATGAAAAGCATGTTCGTGCATGTCCTTGGCGGCAATCGCGTGCGCCCTGGGTCTCAAACCAGTTGGCCGCTACAACTTGAGCAATCGGCACAATCTGTCGACGGGCAGGTCTCCAGGGCCAGCGGCACGTAGAATTGCTGCCTAGCGATCCTTATAGTCCTCACGCGGCGGAGAGAAAATATCCAAGACAACGGTTGGTTCGTCCGCGGTTGCGGCGTGCGGCGTATTGCCAGGTATCACATACGCTTCGCCCGGCTTGAGCACCAGCAATTCCTCGCCAATGGTGAGTTTCAGCGTGCCTTCCAGCACGTACCCGGTCTGCTCGTTGGGGTGGTTGTGCAAGGGCACGTCACCGCCCGGCGCGAAGCTGATCTGGCAGATCATCGCCTTGTCGCCGTACACCAGCGTCTTGCGGTGTACGCCCGTAAACATCTCTACCGGATCTACATGGGCGACGCTCGCACGCATTAGACCGCTTGCTCCAATGTTCAATACACTCTGAGCACACCAAACCAACACCCCAATTTGGCGGCTTGCTTAATCGTAGCAAATGCGCTTACCAGCGACAAGTAACGTTGTCACTTCGCCTTGACTCCGTTACCCGATGTTTGGTACATTAGGGGGTGCGCCCTAGTGATAGGGCGGTACGTTAACAGGTGAATATTGCGCAAGCAGAACTTCAATTTTGCCGATTTGAAGCAGGCTAAGTTACTAAGGGCGTACGATGGATGCCTTGGTGCCAAAGGCCGAAGAAGGGCGCGGTTGACTGCGAAAAGCTGCGGGGAGTCGTCAGCAGATTATGATCCGCAGGTACCCGAATGGGGAAACCCGGCGAGGGTGATGCCTCGTCACCGCATGCTGAATTAATAGGCATGCGGAGGGAACCGCCCGAACTGAATCATCTTAGTAGGGCGAGGAAAAGAGATTATTCCCTGAGTAGTGGCGAGCGAAAGGGGATCAGCCCAAACTCACGCTGTGTCATAGGTTGCAGCCGTTGCAGTGTGAGGGTTGGAGGCCGCAACAGAGTCCTCTGCAAGGGGCTCGGAGAGTTGGAGAAAAGCTGTGGTTAGTGGAAGGCCCTGGAACGGCCCGCCACAGAGGGTGATAGCCCCGTACACGAAAACCACGGCTCTCTCGTTGCTGTGCCTGAGTACCACGGGACACGTGTAACCCTGTGGGAAGCTGGGGAGCCCACTTCCCAAGGCTAAACACCTTTGGCGACCGATAGTGAACGAGTACCGTGAGGGAAAGGTGAAAAGAACCCCGGGAGGGGAGTGAAATAGAACCTGAAA
>VXOZ01000397.1:0-3747 GCA_009839775.1 Chloroflexota bacterium
GCTGAAGAGCCGCTTCTGTACGATCTTGTCCATGCCCAGCGCCGAACTGAGCACGTCGCAGCCGACGTAGGGCACGTCGGCAAGCTGGAGCAGGCCTTGGATGCTGCCATCCTCACCGTTGGGGCCGTGAAGGATGGGAAGCACTACATCCAGCGAACCAATTCGTGACGGATCGCGTACAGCTTGAGGCGAGTTGCGTTCGGCCAACGCGGTCGGCCCACTGAGGGCAAGGTTCGTTGCAGCCACATCGGCTGCCAAATGCATTTGGTCCGCCAACGCTTGCTGAGGGTCTACGTTCAGCAGCCAGCGTCCGTCGCGTGCGATGCCGATGGGTATCACCTCGTACTTTTCCGAATCGAGCGCTGCCATAACGGAGCGGGCAGAGACTACCGAGACGTCATGTTCGGCTGAGCGGCCGCCAAACAGCAGGCCAACGCGGAGCTTTTTGCTCATAGCTGAAGCAGCACCGGTGTCCGTTTGCTTTGCTGATAGAGAGGTGGCATCATTATAGCAGGTTAGCGTAGACTCTCCTAGAGCGTGGTGACGGTTCGTGTGGTGCCGAGCGCCGGAGTTCCGTGCGATATGGAAAGGGTTTGCAGAGAGTATCTGTGACTCTCTACCACTGTACCGATCAAGGTGACGGCGAGAGTGTAGCGCGGGGGCTTGTCCCCCGCTTCTTGGGCAAGGGGTGAATACTTCACAGGGCGACTGTTTAGATTCTGCCTCACGCGCTGTTCAGGACGATAGAAGAATCGCATCTTGCTCACGGCACTAACGTGCACCTTAGGTACTGCGACTGTCGGGTTCTCATTGACCCACGGCGTCTGCAATTCAAGGAGCAAATCCCCCGTTGTTCATGCTCGCTGACCTCTACCGCGCGCTGCGACGCGATCCACCGCAAGACCCGGCGGTGGCGGGCATCGCGTGTACGGGATTGAGCCACGATTCTCGGATTCTCCAGCCGGGCGAGGTTTTCCTGGCGTTGCGCACCGATCAGCGTGACGGGCATGAGTTCATACCGGACGCTGTGTCTAAGGGCGCTGCCGCTATTCTTTGCCAAAGACCTCTTCCGGAGGTTAGCATCCCGCAAATCCGCGTCAGGAATCCAAACGACGCCGCGTGGAAGCTTGCCAGTTACTTGGTGCGACAGCGCTCCAACATGCGCATCGTTGCTATCACGGGCAGTTACGGCAAGACGACCACGAAAGAGGCGATCGCGACGGTGCTTGCGGAGCGCTTTGCGGTCTGCAGGGCGCTGGGAACGGAGAATAACGAGATCGGCATCCCGCGTACGGTGGCGCGCTGTATGCCGGAAGATGAAGTACTCGTACTTGAGATGGGCGCCCAATGGCGCGGTGAGATCGCCGGCTACTGCCGCAGGATTCGGCCTGATGTCGGCGTGGTAACGGCGGTGGGCCCGGTTCACCTTGAGTTGTTCGGCTCGCTCGACCGCGTGCAGTATGCCAAGGCCGAATTGGTGCAGGCGCTGCTGGCGCGGGGCACAGCCGTACTCAATGGAGACGATCCGCGCGTCAGGCGGATGTCCGCCACAACGCGTGCGGACGTGGTGACCTACGGTGTCGAGGGCATGGCGGATGTCTTAGCACAGAACGTGAAGGTGCTGCCGGATGGCTGGACCCAGTTCGACGTGCAGGCCGGATCAGATCGAGGGCAGTTGAAGACGCAAGTGCTCGGCCAGGCCGGGGTCTATGCCGCGCTTGCGGCCACCGCCGTAGGACGGGTGTTTGGATTGACATTGCGCGAGATCGCACAGGGGCTGGCGAAGGTTCGTCCGACGCCGGGCCGCCTACACGTGCGCAAAGGTCGCAACGGCTCGATCTTGCTCGACGATGCCTACAATGCCAATCGCGTTTCCGCGACGCTCGCCTTGGAGTCCCTCGCGCAGTTGGGCGGGCAAGGCAGAAAGTTTGCGGTGTTTGGCGACATGCTCGAGCTTGGGGAATATGCCGCTGAAGAGCACCGCTTGCTGGGTGAAGCCGCGGCCCGCTATGCTGACCGCTTGGTAACCATAGGCAACGATAGCGCTGCAACTGCGGCGGGTGCTCGTGCGGCCGGCATGGACCCGGCGCACATCACTGAGTTCGCGGCGAGTCATGCCGACGATGACGCACTAGAAGCCGCATTAGACTTTGCCGAGACGCTCTTGAAAAAGGAGGTTAAGCAACACGACGTCGTTTTGATCAAGGGATCCCACGGAATGGGACTCTACAGGCTGGCTGAACGCTGGGCCCTAGCTGATCCCGCCGAAGGGTAGGCCCGCCGCCAGGCGGAGCCGCAACGTCAATTGCAGAGAGTGCAATTGAGCGTGCAATAGGAAGGGTCCTCTCTTCTTGTTGCGGGTGGTTAGTTTCGGTGCGCTGGATAGAGCGCACGGGGATAGTGGATACGTGTGCGTCCGAGTTGGTGCGGGCGCGCCACTACAGTTTAAAGGATGGTATATGTTGGCGCTATTTTTAGCGGCCGTATGGTTTGCTATCACAATCGATGGCGGCCCTACGGCGGAACTTTGCACGCAACTCGACACTGCGCGGGAGAGCTTGAGAGTCGCAGGCTGGCAGGGTGTAGACGTTTTCTACGAGGCCAATTGCGTTCCGGAGCAGACGACTCCGACCACGACGGACATTGCGGGGCTGCAACTCAAAACCGCTCCGGAATCTGATGGCGGCCTTACCTACGGACGCTGGATGTACGAGCAAAGCGGTTGGGACGATGCGGATGATGACGGCTGCAACACGCGTGAGGAAGTCCTCGTTGCCGAGGCTCGCACGCTCGGGACCGATGACGATGCCTGTGTCCCTCCCGGCACGTGGTATTCATGGTACGACGAGGATACGGTAACGAGTGCATCGGGAATAGACATAGACCATATGGTGCCTCTCGCTGAAGCGCACGATTCCGGGGGATGGCGGTGGTCGTACGCACGGCGCTACGCGTATGCCAACGACCTGGCGCTCTCTCAGACCTTGACCGCCGTATCGTCCTCCAGTAACCGGTCCAAGGGCGGGCGTGATCCCGCGGAATGGAAGCCGTCTGCGGAGTCGGCGTGGTGCCAGTATGCGCAAGATTGGATTGCGGTGAAAGTGTTCTGGGGACTCAGCGCGGATGATGGAGAAGTAACGGCATTGCGCACGATGTTGGAGAAGTGTGATGGGACGCCGCAGATCGTCCTGCCCACTCCCACGCCGACACCAACCCCCACGGCGACGCCAACGCCAACTCCGACGCCTACGGCGACGCCCTCGCCTACGGCGACTGCGACCCCGACACCCACTCCTACGCTTACGCCCACGCCTACTCCGACGCCAACAACCGTGTACGCAAGCTGTGCGGCGGCGGAAGCGGCCGGTGTGGAAAGAGTTCAAGGCAGTAACGGCGACGGTCGCGGCTTCCCGATTGAGATCATTGCTGACCCGCCGCGCGATGGTGACGGCGATGGGGTCGTGTGTGAAACCTGATGACTGCCAGAGAGCATCCTCCCAAAGTTGCCAGACAAAGTGACTCTATGGCGTAGTTAACAGTGAATCTCGGGAGTGACCGCTAACACCCGGTAAGTCTCGTCACGGAATCACAGGGATCACTCCCATGACCACGTACGCTTCTACCTTCATTCCCGGCATGGGAGAGGTCGTGGTGACCGCGCTGCAGCGGTCGCTCCGAGACTTCGAAGTAGACCTCCTGCTCGACGGTCTTGTTGTATACCGGTCTTCGTCCACCGTGGCAGACGTG
>VXOZ01000397.1:3757-4501 GCA_009839775.1 Chloroflexota bacterium
TGCGGGCACTGCGCTTCTGCAACAATAGTTTTGTCTGTGTCATGTCGTTTGACGGACTGGGGCGTAATCCCATGGCGCAGATCAGCCAGACCGTCCTTGCGGACGGGCAACTGTTGCGCCGCGTTGCGCCGTACCTACCGCGCAAGAATCTGACGTACCGCTTTGTGGCCTCGGCAGAGAACCGGTTTGTGCCTGTGCCGCAGCGCACGCGCTTGGCTTTGGAACAACTCCTTGCCGCCGAACCGCGCCTCAGGCCTCACCCGAGCAATCCCGACGTCGAGTTCTGGCTCCTGGCGCGTCGGGAAGGATTTGGCTTTGTAGGCATGCGGATAACTCGTCAGCGGGCAAGTGAGAAGACCTTGGCGCAGGGAGAATTGCGGCCTGAACTCTGTCATTTGCTTTGCTTACTCTCCGAGCCAACAGCAGACGAAGTCGTATTGGACCCGTTTTGCGGTTCGGGAGCGATTCCGCTGGAACGAGCGCGGTCTTTCCCCTATCGCGCGATGCTTGCCGGAGACATTGATGCAAAGCATGTAAAGGCCCTGCGCGCGAAGGTGCGGCAGCTTCGCTGGATACAGCGCAAGCGACGACAGAACATCGTCATCGGACGCTGGGATGCCTTGAACCTGCACACGTTTGCGCCGGAGTCTGTGGACAAGATCATTACCGACCCGCCGTGGGGGTTCTACAAGAGTCAATTGGCTGATCTTGAAGGATTTTTGCGCGACATGCTGCAGGAGTTTC
>VXOZ01000232.1 GCA_009839775.1 Chloroflexota bacterium
ATCCAAGCGTACCTTCTATGCAGAGGCGTTGCATCTCCGGCGCCGTAAACCGCATGTTGACATGAATCAGCGAACGTGGCACACCTGACGCTTAGCGTTGTGTTTGATCTCAGCAGGACATGAAGCGGGGCAAAGGGTAGCATTGCTCCGGCTCGGCTGGGATAGTGCCTCAAGGATACAACAGAGGGCATGGTAGCATAAGGCAACGGACCTCGGAGCCAACGCGGGAGATGGAAACAGGGCTTGCCCAGCGACCCATACCTGTTAGGATTCCGATAATCAGACCTAAGCGTCTTTCAATGCGTAGGCACAAGGCTTGTAGCGTCATGCAATTTGCCCAGCCAGTGCGCGCCTGCTATTCTGAACTCGGTTGCACGCATGGCGAGGAAGTATGACCGTAACCGTAGGGGATATTGGGGAATTTGGGCTCATAGGCCGTATCGCGCAGGAAGCATTTACGGCGCCGGACGAGGCGCTGGGCTTTCAAGACGATGCGGCATTGTGGCGGCAGGGCGATGGGTGGTTGATCGCCACCACTGACGCGCTCGTGGAAGATGTCGACTTTCGGCTGAACACGTTCAGTTGGGAAGACATCGGCTGGAAAGCGCTCGCGGCGAATCTTAGCGACATTGCCGCGATGGGAGGCATTCCGCGCGGAGCATTCGTTACCCTGTGCCTGCCTGCCGGAATTGAGGCCGCGGACGTTACGGCATTCTACAAGGGAATGGTGCCACTAGCGCAGGAGGCACAAACCCCGATCCTTGGCGGAGATCTCTCGTCGAGCAAGCAGGTTGTCGTAAGTATAACGGTGCTAGGCGAGGTGGAGAGCCACGAGCGCGTGCTCCGGCGCACCACGGCGCGCGTTGGCGATCAGATTGCCGTTACGGGAGTCTTGGGAAATGCGGCGGCGGGTCTGGCACTCCTAGAGGGAGGCGGGAACGAGAACCAGGATTATGCGGCACGCTACATAGCGGCGCAGCGTCGGCCAGCCCCACGGTTGCGCGAAGGGCAGGCGCTTCTTGAAGCCGGCGTGCGTTGCGGCATGGACATTAGTGACGGCTTGGCCGCAGATTTGCAAAAGCTCTGCACAGCCAGCGGCACGGCGGCGGAGATCATACTGGAGAGAGTCCCTACGGATCCGGATCTCCCGTTGGTTCTTGGTGAATCGTACCGGACACGCGCCATATGCGGCGGCGAAGACTTCGAGTTGCTCTTCACCGCGCCGCCGGACACGATGCAACGCGCACAGACTCAATTGGAGGCTAAGGCGCTGGAACAGGCCACCGTAATAGGTACAATTGTAGCTGGACAGAGCGGGGCCGTAACCGTGCGCGATGAACGAGAAAACGTAGTGCCGCTCTCCCAACAGGGGTTTGATCACTTTGGCGCTGCCGGTATTCCACTTGTTGGCGATTGAGAGGATACACTGGTGTCAACCAGTAAAGATGTGGAAAAGAAGCTCGATTGCATCAGTCACAGTGAGGCGCAGACTCAACGCCTTGGGTTGAGGTTAGGAACGTTGGTGGAGCCCGGCAGTGTCGTCCTGCTGGAAGGCACCATGGGCTCAGGCAAGACCGTGTTTGCGCAAGGCGTGGCGCTTGGCTTAGAGATAAGGGAGCAAGTTACGAGCCCCTCCTACACGCTTATAAAGGAGTATCAGTCCGGCAGACTGCCTTTCTTTCATATAGATTTGTATCGCATAGACTCCAGCGACTCTCTCTGGGGTCTTGGGCTTGAGGAATACCTCGAAGGCGATGGAGTCTGTGTCATCGAATGGGCCCGCAAGGTGCGAGACTTTCTGCCGGAGACGTGGCTCTACATAAACATCGAGATTATGACGGACACGAAGCGGACATTGCATTTTGCATCAGAGGGCGACCGGTTTCAAAAAATCCTTCATGAATATCGCAGGCTAGCGTTTGGTTTCTAGCGCGCTAGGTGTAAGCTTCTTAAAATGCTTTTGGCAATTGATACGTCTACGCGGCAACTTGGTGTGGCATTCTACGCAAACGAGCGTATCCTGGGAGAGATCAACTGGGTTGCGGGGTACCATGCTACCGAGCAACTTATGGCAAGCATCAACCAGCTTTGGGCAATGATCGCCGGCAGCGGTCAAGCGCCTGAACCCCCCGCGCCAACTGCAAGTGAGGCGCCAGCCCCAACCGTGGATGGATTGCATACCGTTGCCCAGAGCCGGATTCCGATTAGTGCGGTAGCGGTTGTCTCCGGGCCCGGTTCGTTTTCCGGTCTGCGCGTGGGCATGGCAATGGCCAAAGGATTTTGCCTAACGTTAGGCGTGCCGCTCGTAACCGTGCCCACCCTGGACGCAATCGCCTACCCCCATCTGCAGTCGTCCAGAACTCACGTATGCGCCTTGCTCGAGGCCGGACGCGGCGAGTACTACGTCGGCTGGTATCGTTCAGTCGCCAAGAATTGGCGCCGCTTGGAGAACTACGCGATCTTGGGGATTACGGACATTTGCGACAGAATCGTGAAGCGGACGGTCATTTGCGGAGAGATTTCGGCGGAACATAGAGCGCAAATTGAGGAGAGTATTGAAAAGAAGCTTGTAGTCTTTCCCTCCGGGCTTTCCAGTGTCCGACGGGCAGGCACAGTAGCGGTGCTTGGCGCGGAGAATCTCGCCAAGGGATATACGGTTGATCCGCTCGCGGCGGAACCGGACTACTTGCGACGGCCCGCGGCCAAGGTGCCGCTGCACCGGATTCACCCGATGATCGATGGGTTGTCTCCCTAATAAAGCAGATGGTGTACAGCCACCTCTGCTTAATCTGCGCACGCAAGCCAGGAGGTAGCGTAGATCCTTGAGACACAGGTCATTCCCTGTCATGCGCAGGGTCAGACGACAGTGTATGGAGAGTAGCGAAGCGGTCGCCTTACTTACCGTGTGGGAAGACACAGCAATGTAGCAATGTTTCTCCCAGACCTCGGCGAACGAGAAATGACAGACATGCGGGCAGCGTAATGGAACAACCAAAAGCTATCTATGACGGACGTCCCGAACCCTACCCCATGAGGCTGCGGATAGAGCCAATGGAATTGGAGGACGTGGCTGAGGTGCGCAGCATTGAGGAAGCATCCTTTACTTTGCCTTGGCCGCGCAATGCCTATCGTCGGGAGATCGTTGAGAACAAACTTGCCCGCTACCTGGTTATTCGCGACGTGGATGCAATATCAGATGCCGCAACAGATGCGCGCGTGACTGCAGCGAATCAAATGCGCCCCAGGCCGTTCCCTCTCTCTCTCTTGCCGTCAGTCAACAAGGGACCAGAGCAGCAATGGCGGTATGGAAAGCCGACTTTGGTAGCGTATGGGGGGCTCTGGCTCATGGTAGATGAGGCCCACATTACGACCATCGCGTCACGGCCGGACGTACGGGGCCAGTATGTTGGGGAGCTCATGCTCACGGCGCTCATCGACGTGGCCATCGGCCTCGCAGCGCGCTGGGTGACACTTGAGGTTCGCGTCTCCAACTCCCTGGCGCGTTCTCTCTATAAGAAATACTCATTTCGCTCCACGGGGATTCGTCCGCGTTACTACAGTGACAATCACGAAGATGCGTTGGTAATGTGGAGCGAAGACGTGAACGTCGCCGGGTTCCAGAGGATGTTCCAGAAGCGTATAGCCAGCCTCCGCCACAGGCATAGCTGGACAACGACGTATCCTGAGACAGGAGGGTTTCTTGACGACTCTGCTCGCGATTGAGACCTCGTGCGATGAAACTGCCGCGGCCGTCGTGGAAGACGGCCGCTACGCGCACTCCAACATAGTTGCGTCGCAGGTCGAGATTCATCAGAAGTACGGGGGTGTGGTGCCGGAACTGGCCTCGCGGCAGCATCTCAAGGCCATAGTGCCGGTCGTCACGGAGGCTATGGTCGCGGCGGATGTGGCGTGGGAAGAGTTGGACGGGATCGCCGTTACATATGGGCCGGGCTTGGCAGGCGCGCTGTTGGTGGGAGTGAATTTTGCGAAAGCCCTTGCCTTCTCCCTCGGCGTTCCTTTGATCGGCGTGAATCACCTCGAAGGTCACGTCTACGCTGCCTGGCTCTCGCGCTCGCGGCGCGCGCGCCGCGCCGGCGAAGAAGAGTTGAAGTTTGCGTTGCTTGCGTTGGTGGGTTCGGGGGGGCACACGGACCTTGTGCTCATGCGCGGGCATGGCGACTACGGCCTCATTGGCGCGACACGCGATGACGCCGCCGGAGAAGCGTTCGATAAAGTAGGGCGCATTCTCGGACTGCCCTTCCCGGGTGGCCCCTCGGTCCAGTTGGCTGCGGAGCAACTTTCGCGCTACGGGCTACGGGGGCGGCGGAACATGGTGGACTTGCCCCGGGCCTGGATGCAGGGCACGTATGAGTTCAGCTTTAGCGGCGTGAAGACTGCCGTGGTTCGGTTGATGGCCAGTCGCGTTAAAGGGCACGGCCCTTAGTAACCGGTTTGGCCCAGTCCCGGGGGTCTGTTGTCATCGGAC
>VXOZ01000301.1 GCA_009839775.1 Chloroflexota bacterium
GCACAAGGATTTGCCGTAGTACGAGACTTTGTCGGACATGGTATAGGAAAAGTAATGCATGAGGCCCCGCAAGTGCCAAACTTTGGCGAGGCAGGCGCGGGGGTCAAATTGCGACCCGGCATGACTATTGCCATCGAGCCAATGGTGTCTGTCGGGGATTGGCGGGTTAAGGTGCTGGTTGACGGCTGGACCGCGGTGACGGCGTATGGCAGCCTCTGGGCCCATTATGAGCACTCAATTGCAATAACAAACAACGGCCCAGAGATCCTGACGAAAGTAGCGTAGGCGGAAATAGCACGGAGACTGCGGTGCCAAAGAAGAAAGACACGATTGAGATTGAGGGCGTCGTGCGCGATGTCCTTCCCAATGCAGTCTTTCGTGTCGAACTCGATAACGGCCATGAGGTTACGGCCCACCTCTCCGGCAAGCTACGGCTCAACTTCATTCGGGTAGGAGCGGGAGACCGCGTCACGGTGGAGCTTTCGCCCTACGACCTAACACGAGGCCGGATTACTTGGCGAGGAAGGAGATAGGCGCGATGAAGGTGCAGGCATCGGTAAGGCCTCGCTGCGAGCAGTGCAAGGTAGTACGCCGTAAGCGCGTAGTGCGCATCATCTGCACGGCGAACCCCAAGCATAAGCAGCGACAGGGCTAGGGGGAACTGCGGACCACAGTGGACAGAAGCACGTTCACAGGAGGAGCAGCATGGCACGAATTGTAGGCGTAGACCTCCCGCGAGAGAAGCACATCTGGGTGGGACTAACGTACATCTACGGCATCGGGCGTACGACGTCGTACAAGATATTGGAGCGAGCCCAAGTCATGCCGGACACCAGGGTGCAGGATCTCACGGAAGATGAAGTGAACCGTATCCGCGAGGTCATAACGGCCAACCACACCGTGGAAGGCGACCTGCGCCGCGAGGTGCAGCAGAACATCGGACGGCTTATCGAGATTGGCTGTTATCGTGGCATGCGCCATCGGCGCGGCCTGCCGGCGCATGGTCAGCGCACGCGGACGAACGCGCGGACGCGCAAGGGCCGGCCGAAGACCGTCGCAGGCCGCAAACGAGCCGTCATGAAGAAGTAGTCAACGTAGGGGTTTAGGCAATGCCGGAAACACGCTCACGCCCACGCAGGCGCGAAAGACGCACCGTCGCACGCGGCAAGGCGTTTATTCAGTCCACGTTCAACAATACTCTCATTACCATAACTGATATGAACGGGAATACGCTGTGCTGGGCAAGCTCCGGATCAGCCGGCTTCAAGGGTTCCCGCAAAGGGACACCCTATGCTGCGCAAGTTGCCGCTGAAACGGTAGCCCGCAAAGCAGCCGACTTTGGCATGGGGCATGTGGAAGTCTCCATCAAAGGGCCGGGGTCGGGTCGCGAATCCGCTATCCGTTCACTCCAAGCCGGTGGATTGCAGGTAGTGAGCATTACCGACGTCACCCCCGTTCCGCATAACGGCCCGCGCCCGCCCCGGCGCAGGCGCGTTTAGTCAATACAGGAGTTTCGAGGAGAGGATATGGCACGCTATACTGGCCCCGTGTGTCGGCTGTGCCGCCGGGAAGGACAGAAGCTCTTCCTAAAAGGCGACAAATGCTTCACACCCAAGTGTCCGGTGGAAAAGAGAAAGAACCCGCCGGGTATGCACGGTGCTTCAATGCGGCGCCGGCTGTCAGACTATGGCTTACGCTTGCGGGAGAAGCAAAAGGCACGGCGCATGTACGGCATATTCGAGCGCCAGTTTCGCAAGTATTTCGCGCTGGCGACGGCGCGCCCCGGTGTAACGGGCACAACGCTCCTCCAACTGCTCGAGAGTAGGCTTGACAACGTCGTCTATCGTCTTGGCTTCGCTTCGTCACGCGCCGCGGCGCGGCAGATCGTGCGGCACGGTCACTTTGCGCTCAATGGCCGCAAGTGCGACATCCCCTCGGCTCTCTTGGGCGAGGGCGACGTGGTCCACGTCAATGCAAGTAGCCAAAAGAACGAGTATTTCAAAATCGCCGCGGAACGGCTGGAAGCGGTGGCAGTGCCGAACTGGCTCTCGCTCGACCGCGAGAAACTGGAAGGCAAGGTACTTGCCTTGCCGACCCGCCAAGAAATCGACGCTGACCTCAAAGAGCAACTGATCGTCGAGTACTACTCCCGGCGGTAAACCGGTCGCCTTATTTGTGTGTGCAGGCACAGTAGCCGCACTTTGCAAAATTACGAGCATATCTGTGTACTGGGAGGTAATTCCCATTGGAACTGCAGGAAGTACAACCCGAAGTCAGAGTCATCGAAAGTGAAGACAATTACGGCCACTTCCGCATTGAGCCGCTCAAGCGCGGCTACGGCCACACCTTGGGTAACGCTATGCGGCGGGTACTGCTTTCATCGCTTCCCGGCGCAGCTATATCGTCCATCCGAATCACCGGAGTGCTTCACGAGTTTGCTGACATTCCGGGCGTAACGGAGGATGTTACGCAAATCATCCTCAACATCAAGCGCATTCGCTTGACATCTACCGCCGATCACCCGATTGAACTCTACCTCTCCGTGAACCGCGAAGGCGACGTTACGGCTTCCGACATTCAGTGCCCGCCTGAGGTAAGCATCGTTAATCCCGATCAACGTATCGCCACCCTCGATTCTGATAGCGCCGCACTGGAAATGTACCTGACGGTAGAGCAGGGCATCGGCTTCACGCTCTCCGATACGCAGGAAGATACGCCCATCGGCGTCGTCCCCGTAGACGCCATCTTTACACCCATTCGACGCGTTGAGTACCGCGTGGAGCACGCGCGTGTCGGTCAAGTAACCGACCTGGACGCTCTCATTCTCCGCGTCTGGACCGATGGCACCCTCACGCCGGAGACCGCGTTGGGCCAAAGCGGGCAAATCTTGTGCGATTACTTTTCGCTCATCCGCGATTTCCATCCCCTCGCTCAACGCATCGAGGTGGGGATCGCCCGTCCGGACCCGATTACCACCACGCCGCTGGAGTCCTTGCAGCTTCAGAACCGCGCCTACAATGCGCTGCGGCGCGGCGGTATCAGCACCGTAGAACAACTGCTGGCGATGGATGAAGACAGCCTCTTGAAAATCCAGGGCTTGGGCGCCAAGACTCTGTCCGAGGTCAAGGAAAAGTTGGCACAGAGCGACCTCTTCCTCACCGAATCGAACGGCACAGGCGGCGCCGAGGAGGAAGTCGAGGAGGAGGTGGCAGTGTGAGAAAGCGAGTGTACGTGCGCAGGCTTAACCGAGACAAGGGCAAGCGCGAGGCGCTCTGCCGCAACTTGCTGAGTACGCTGGTGCTGCATGGCGAAGTGCACACCACGTCGGCGCGCGCCAAGGAAGTGCGTTCGCGCATGGAACGGCTGATTACGCTCGCGAAGCGCGGCGATTTGCATGCCCGCCGCATCGCGCTCTCGCGCCTTCCTCATCAAGAGGCTGTGCATCATCTCTTTGATGAGCTCGGGCCTCGCTATGCCGACAGACCGGGCGGCTACACGCGGACCCTGCGGCTTGGCACCCGCCGCGGCGACGGCGCGGCGCTCATGATGGTCCAGTTAGTGGAGTAATCCTCAGTTTCCGGGGCAGCGTGAGTCCCACGACCATCTGCATGCGGTAGAATAGGCTGGCAACAAACGAAAGGGCATTTGGAGAGAGAAATAAGATCGGTGCTCGCGCAGCGGTAAATGAAGGCGGCAAATTCCGTTGCCTTGTGGCCTACGACGGCACACCGTACAGTGGTTTTCAGATACATGTAGGCAGACCCACGGTGCAGGCAGAGCTTGAAAAGGCAATCGAGCGCATTACGCGGCAAGCAACCCGCGTTGTCGCTGCCGGTCGCACGGATGCAGGTGTCCACGCCACCGGACAAGTCATTCATTTCCGGTCGGATTGGATGCATCGTACCGCTGACCTTGAACGAGCACTGAATGCGGTCCTGCCGGATACCATCGCCGTAGCCGCTTTGGAGCACGCGGAACCGGATTTCCATGCTCGCTTTAGCGCAAAGAGCAGGTGTTATCGCTACGACATATTGAATACGGCAACGCGGTCTCCCATCCAGCACCGCTTCGCTCTCCACCGCAGTAAACGTCTGGACGCGGATGCGATGCACACGGCCTTGCAAAGTCTCGTCGGCACGCACGACTTTCGGGCATTTGCCGCCGGGGAAGACCGTGACGCGGTCACGGTGCGAGACGTGACAAGGGTTACGTGCCGGAGAAGCGGAGAGATGGTGCGTATCACTGTGGAGGCGAATGCCTTCTTGCGCCACATGATGCGTCGGATCGTTGGCACCGCGTTGGAAATTGGAGAGGGACGCAAGCGGACTGAACACATGAAGGACGTACTGACATCCAGAGACAAAGCACGAGCGGGCCCGACGATTCCTGCGAAAGGGCTCTTCTTGGTCCACGTAACCTACCCGGGTACGCCCGGTTTTGACAAGACAAATGAGGACCTACTGAAATTAAAACCGCGGT
>VXOZ01000021.1 GCA_009839775.1 Chloroflexota bacterium
GACGTCTGCGGGCGAGACGCCCGCGCTCCCGGCGAGATGCAAACCTGCGCTACCGTAAATGTAAGGCAATCAGAGTGCCATGTTCCTTGCCAAGAAAGTTAATGCGACAACATTGGGGCTTGTCCCCCGTTCTGTGGTGGATGGAAGGCTGGGACCGTTGCTCCGAGGACAACGGGAGAAAGATCCTCACCCTAGCCCTCTCCGCCGGGAGAGGGAACCAGAGGAATGCTGTAGATGGTAACGCTGCGCGATTTGTACGAAACATCCATAGAGATCGGCCGGGAGTTGGACCCGCGCGGTCAGGCGGCCATCGACCGGCAACTGCAGCAGCGCCGGGAGGAATATGACGCGCTGCCGGCCTGGGAACAGGCGCTCTACGACCAAGAGCGCTTCTGCAATCCCTACGGTGACGTGCGCATTGCCAACGGCCCTGACGACGCGCCCATCCGCACTGCGCTGGTCGGTATCAACATGCACGTGAAAGAGATGCTGCTTGGCGTGCAACTGGCTGCTAGGGGCAGACCGTTCGACGCGTACATCTCCCACCATACGAACAGCGTCGGCATCTCGGCTTCTCTGGTCGCCGACTTCATGGAAGTCAACGCGGATTACCTGATTTGGGAAGGCGTGCCGGAAGACGAGGCCCGCGCCTGCATCTTCGCTCAGATGGCGGAGCGTCTGCGCGAGCACGAAGACGTGCACCGCATTGGGCCGGATACGGCCAAGCTGCTCGGGTATCCATTGGCCTGCATCCACACGCCGGTAGACCTGGCGCACCGGCAGTACATTAACGCGCTCTTTGCGCGGGAGCAGCCGCCCACGGTTGGCGACATAGTGGAACTCATGCTGACCATTCCTGAGATGCAAGAGGCCGCCCGCATTGGCGCAGTGCCGCGCATAATGGTCGGCGATCCCAGGCAGCCCGCCGGCCGCATCCACGCCAAGTTCGCCGGCGGCTACGCCTATCCGCCGAGCGCCTTTCCGCTGCTGGCGCAAGCGGGCGTGAATACCGTGGTGCAGGTCTCGGCGGGAGCGGCAACCGTGGCCGCCTGCCGCGAGCACGGCATTGCCGTGGTGCGCTTGCCCCACTTTGCCACCGACAACATTGGCGAGAACCTCCTCCTCGATGAACTCATGCGCCGCCTGGAGCCGTTCGACGTCATTCCTTGCAACTACTTCGGTCGGGTTGACCGGGCGGGGCAGCTTGCGCAGATGTTGGCAGAGGGTCCGATTATCCGGTCTCAAAGGCATTGAGATGTGAGCGCTAGACCGAATCGACCTAGCAAACACCCGCCACACGGCGGGTGTTGTTCTCTCCAAAGGGGTGCTGGCTGCTGAGCAGTGCCTAGAGTCTCTTGCCCGATCTCTCCCTCAACCCCGCTTCGCATCAGAGCTCGCGCGCAGCGGACCAGCCGGTAGCGACGTCATCGAACACTTCCGTAGTCTTTTCGGAAGGTCTGGCCGTAAGCAATGTGACAACGACGGCGATGGGAATGGTAATGATGAAGCCCGGTGTGGCGGGTTGGATGTCCATGATGCCTGCGGGGCCGCCGGAGAAGTAGCCCCAGACCGAAGCAACGACCGTGCCGGTAAGCATAGACGTGAGCGCGCCCCAGAAGTTAAAGCGCCGCCAGTAAAGGGCGAGTAGGATGAGCGGACCAAAGGCCGCGCCCATGCCGCCCCACGCGTACGAGACCAGGTTGAAAACCGACTCGGGATTGAAGATGGAAAGCAGAGCCGCGATGATGCCAACCACGACCAGCAGGAAGCGGCCCAGCCACACTCGCGCAAACGCGCCGAGCACATAGATGTACCGTTTGGCGTAGGCGTAGCGCCGGATAATCGGCAAGTCGTCAGTGGCCATGGCCGACGCCAGGAGCAATTGCGAGTCCGCCGTGCTCATAACGGCGGCGATGACGGCCGACAACAGGACGCCCGCTATGATTGGCGGGAAGAAGACGGTAGCGGCGACAAGATAGAGGCGCTCCGGATCGGCGGTGACCTCATCAAGCCTCCCAACTTCGCCAAGGGCCGGCAGAGCGACAAGCCCCAGCAAGAGGCCAAACAAGAATATGAGCGACGCCCAAAGCGTGCCAATGTCGCGGCTGGGCCGTATACGGCCTTCGCTTTCCACCGCCATGAAGCGCTGCAGTATGCGCAGCGAGCCCAAGGCGCCCAAGCCCCAGCCGGCGGTCGAGAGCATGAAGGTGACCGTGACGCCCTTGCCGGACGCGTCGGTAAAGGGATTCCAAAAGCCGGCGGCCGTACCCTCCAGACCCTGAAATGGATCGGACGTAAGGAAGAGTAAGGTCATTGGCAGGATGATAAAGCCTGCCAGCATGATAGTGGCCTGGAAGACGTCGGTGCGGGAAACGGCGAGAAAGCCGCCAATGAAGGTATACGAAGCGACGGCCACGAGAGTTACCAGAACACCCACGATACCATCGAGTCCGAACACCGTATTCAGCAGCTTGGAACCGGCGATCAAGCCGGAACTAATGTAAAAGATTATGAAGAAGAGGGCAATCGCGGCGGAAAGCGTGCGCAGCACGCCCCTTTTGTCTTCAAAGCGCTTCTCGAAAAACTCAGGAAAGGTAAGGGAATTCTCCGTCGCGATTGTGTACCGCCGCAGCCGCTTGGCGTAAACGGCCCACGCCAGCCAGAAACCAAAGACAATGCTAAATACCGTCCAGAATTCCACGGCGCCGTGCATGAATGCCAGCGCCGGGAAGACGAGCATGGTCCAACCGCTGGTGGATGACGAGCTGGAACTCAACGCCGAGGTGATGCTGCCAACCTTGCGGCCGGCGAGCACGTAGTCCGACATCTCCTGCATCTGGCGGGTGCGGAACACCGCGATGCCGATGAGCGCGGCGAAGTACGCCAGGAAGACGATGAGTACCCACGTAGTCAGCACGTGTTGCGCGTCCTCCTTAATGTTCACGCTATCGTAGCGTTCAGCTTACAAGCTGCCGCAGGTCGTGTCTACATGCACTAGCCGATGGACCCAAGGCCAAATGACTGCAAGATTCACCAGTGCTAAAGCAACGGCATTCAAGACTAATCCTGGGCGAATACTCGTCCTGCCAGAGTTCTATTTGAGGCTTCCAGTTTGTAGAATGGCATGGCGCTTTCGCCAGAAGCCTAGAGCCAACAAACTGGTATACTCCACTAGTAAATCCAGCTAAGAACGCTTCTCTTCATTCAGGAGGTTGTCCACTGTGGGCATGCTCATTCTCACCCAGCCGGGAAACCGCGCCAATACCTACGGACCCTATACTGCTGCCGTGCTGAAGGCGGAGGGCTTTGCCGACCTTGACGTGCGGCCTATCGGGCCGGAATCTCTGGGGCGGCTCAATGACTACGATGTCGTGCTCCTTACGCCAAGTTTGCCGCGGCGGGCCGTTGTCGAGTGCATAGTGGACTTTGTCAGAGCCGGTGGACGCCTCATTGCGCTGCGGCCCTCGCGACTGCTGGCAGTGGAGCTCGGCCTGGCGCCGACCGATACTGCCGCCTTTCCGGCATACGTGCGGCCGCTGCCCGGCAATGCGATCAGCGCCGGTGTGCCGCATGAGTCCATTCAGACCCACCTGCCTGCCGACAACTACGAGCCTTTGGAGATGCCGGAAGGCGCGCGGGAAATTGCGCGCATCTACGTAGAAGCCGATATCGAGACGTCCTATCCCGCGGCGCTGCATTTCCCATTGGGGAAAGGGCAGGTAGTCGCGTTCGGCTACGACCTGGCCCAAGCCGTGGCGGTCATTCGCCAGGGCAATCCGAGCCATCAGGGTTGGCGCACCATTGGCTTTGGCAATCCCTACCGGCCAAACGACATGTACAGCGGTCACCTGGATCCGCGCCGCATGCATTTGCCGCAGGCCGACATGCACGCCATGCTGCTCGGCAACGCCATCAATGCCATCGCCAAGCACCCGCAGCCGCGCCTGTGGTACTACGACTCGCCTGAAACCAAGAGCATGGTGGTGTTGGATTCCGACGACGACTACTCGTCACTGGAAGCGTTCGAAGCGCTGATGGATTCCGTGGAAGCGCACAACGGCCATATCACCATCTACCTGATGCTCGGCCCATCAAGATACACCATCGCGACGCCGGAGCGGGTGGAGGGCTGGCGCGCCCGGGGCCACTCCTTCGGCATTCACCACAACGCCTTCGATCCAAAGTACGTCAACGAGGAGCAGGACGCCGTGATGGAAGAGATCGTGCGGCGCGATACCGACTACTTCCGCGAGCACTACGGCGGTGAAACGGTCATCGCCAATCGCAATCACTGCCTGGGCTGGAAAGGCTACGTCGACCTGCCGCGCATCTACGAGGACGTGGGCGTAGTGCTGGATACCAACCTGCTGAGCATCCACCGCGAGTGGCTGCAGTACACGAACGGTTCCGGCCATCCCGGCAAGTTCGTGGACACCGACGGTGAGATTATTGAAGTCTTCCAGCAACTCACCCCGCCG
>VXOZ01000282.1 GCA_009839775.1 Chloroflexota bacterium
GCTTGGCCCAGTCCCTTGAGTTGCTCCCAATTCGTCACCGGGCGTTTGGCGATTTCCAGTCCGGGCACGACCGCTTGCGGCGGCAGTGGGCGCGGGTCCAGTATCCAGGTCTCCGGGATCACTTGCTTCAAGGCGGCAATCGTCTTGGCCCCCACCTCCTGCACCCAGTATTCCACCAGCACGGGATGATGGAAGAGCGCAAAGAGCAGCTTTTCCTCGAGATACGCCTTCACCGGCGGCGTCATGGTGACAAGCTGTTTGCGCACGGCGTAGAGAAGAATGTCGTAGTTCGGGATGTTCTTCAGGTCGAAGAGCTCGAAGAAGCGATAGAGCGTATCCACCGGTTTCCCATCGAGCATTAGCCCATTGCCATGTAGTTCGATCTCTTCGGGTTTGGCGCACGCGCTATTCATGCCAAGCTCGCGCAATTGATCCGACACCCACTGCATTTCAGGACGGTAGTCATTGGACTCATCGGAAACGGCAATAGCAAGCTGCGGATCGTCGCTGGTGGCACGGCTCCGTATCATGGCAGCGAAACCTTCTACCATGCCGTTCGCGCCGCCGACCATCGAGAAGCCCAGGCCGCTATAGTGCTGTTGCATACTACCAGTCAAGCCGATGCCGCCGGGAATGGAGTCAAGCTCGGCAGCTTTCACGCCGTCGGTGGTCAAGAGGAGGTCGGGCCGGATCACGCCGGGCAGGTCGTGCCGGAAGCGGTTCATCCGCCCGTAGTCTACGACGGTCTCACTCTTGCCGCTGTCCAGGTACTCGTGGAAGAACGCGGGGACCGTGCCGCGCACGCTGCGCTTGTAGAGGCGGTTCGCCGCGCTATAGAAAGCCAGCAATTGGTCGCCCAATTGCTGCAACTGCCGGTGACTGTCCGGGGAGATCAGGAACGGTTCCGGCGCAATGCGCCACGAGGCGCGTGAACCTTCCACGAGCGGCCGGTCCGCTTCGCCAAAGAGCCCGCTGGCGGGAACGCTGTCATTGAGCGCCAGACTGCGGGCGCGAGCGTCAGACTCCGTAAGCATGCTCACCGCCGGCGAGCCCGCTTGCGCGCCATCTTCTTGGCTCTCCGCTTCAGCCGTTTGGCTTCCGGCTCTAGCCGTAGTACATTGCCCGTCTTGCGTCATTGCAACCCGCTCGGATCCTCGGAGTGCTCCATTACTTCAGTATTTATAGGATAACACGCACCCTGGCAACTGCCAATTGAACGCCGGTCAACGGACGCGACGACTGCTCTACGAATAGAGAGCTTCTCGGCGCATGCTGTGCGGTCGCGCCGCTAAGAGTCTGGGTCTGTTGCCGACGGGCCAGCTTGGTTTTCACGTTCCTCGCGCAAAGCGTTGACCTCGCGCCGCAGATCGGCAAGCTGGCGCGTAAGGAAGAAGAAGTAGCCAAAGACCACCACCCACAAGATGGCGAATGCGGCAAATAGGTAGTCGAAGTTCTGTATCGTTTCCATGCAAATGCTTTCCTTTCATCTCGCGGTCGTGCGCAAATCAAGAAGCGTTTCCCGCAGTTCGTCGATGTGCAACCGCTGCCGCACCAAGAACAGCGCCAAGACCGTAAAGACCACAATGCAGTAGAGCACCGTATACCACATGCTCGCAGGCAGGGCGGCTTCCGCCGTGGCGACGATGGGATCCGGGTGCAGCGTCCGCCACCAACGCACGGACATGTGCACGATGGGCACATCGATGAAGCCGATGATGCCAACGATTGCGGCGTAGCGCCGGCCGCGCTCGGGGTCGCCGACGAAGCCGCGCAGCATGAGATAGACCACGTAGATGAGCCAGAGCAAGAGCGTAGTGGTGAGGCGCGGGTCCCAGGTCCAGTACGTGCCCCAGATCGGCTTGCCCCAAATCGCGCCGCTGATGAGCGTGATAGTGGTGAATACCACGCCGATTTCCGCCCACGCCCGCGCAAAGCGGTCTTTAGCGGGGCTAGGCCGCCGGAGGTAGAGAATGCTCGCCACGAAGACGAGAAAGAAGCTCAAGTAGGCGTTCCAAGCCGCGGCCAGGTGGATGTAGAAAACCTTCTGCACCGCGCCCTGTATAAGCTCAACGGGCGTGTAGATGAAAATGAGCCATAGCGCCCCGACCATGCCGATCAACGTAGCAACGCCGAGAACGTCGTCTACCCATCTCCGTGCGCCGTCTCCGTTCCTGCTCAACACCATTGACATCCTTTCTTGCAACGGTACTCCGCCGCACTTTGTTGGGTGGGTACCATATTCTTTCTAAGGAGACTTTTGCGTCACTTGCCAATCAGTTGGAGTCGGGTTGGATCGGCTCTGATTTCCCCTCACCCCAGCCCTCTCCCTGAGGGAGAGGGTGCAGAATGCAGAGCCAAGTAAACGCGGATTGGCTCTGGTTCCCTCTCCTGGGGGAGAGGGTTAGAGCCTGCCCCGTACTCGATACGGGGGTGAGGAAGTCTTGCCGCCTGCAGGCATAGGTTGTGCAAAGGTCTCCTAAGTGTCTCGACTCAGTTAATTGGCTACGTTTGCTTTTAGCGCAAACCAACGTACACTGATACTCCGCATGTACCTCTCCTTTCAATTCCTCTCGCACAAGCGGACAACATTCATCCTTCAATGGCGTGCTCGAACAACAGGTACGCAAGTGTCAGGAAAATCACGTCGAAGGCGATCAGCAGGCCGAGCCAGGGCGGGCCGTCCGCAGCGCCGCTGATTGCATTGCTCGTTGCCTGAACTGCGCCAATGATAATGGGCACGGTCGTGGGCAGAAGCAAGAGCGGCAGCAACGCTTCACGCGCCCGGCTGTGAGCCGCCATTGCAGAAAACATGGTGCCGAGAATGGCTAAACCCAATGTGCCCAGCACCGTAATGAGCAGCACAGACGGCCGGAGCACCGGCAGATTGAAGAGCAAGGCGAACATCGGCAGGGTGACCGCTTCCATAATGAACAAAAAGAGCAGGTTCGCTACCAGCTTTCCGATGAAGAGCGCGCCCCGGTCGATGGGCGCGAGCAGCAAACCGGGAAGCGTTCCCTGTTCGTGTTCACGCACAAAAGTCCGTCCCATGCCCAGCATGGCGGCAAAGGTGATCGTCAGCCACATCAGTCCGGGTCCAACCTGTTGCACCACCGGCCCCCACAGGTCCAAGGCGAGGTAGAAGATAACCAGCGAGAGCACGGCAAAGGTAAGCATGAGGACGAGCAGGTCGCGCGCGCGCATCTCCACCGTGAAGTCTTTTTGTACTATCGCCAGCACTTGCTGTAGCGTCAGCTTCACGGCGCCGCTCCCGCCAGGCGGTGATACGCATCGTGCAGCGCCGCGCGGTCGAGGGCGGCGCTTGCGGCCTGATAGACGAGACGGCCCTGCGCGAGCACGGCGACTCGACTGCATAGCTCCAGTGCACGTTCCAGGTTGTGGGTCGTGAGAATTACCGTCCGGGCCGGGATAGCGCGGCCCTGCACGAGCGAGGCCAAAAGAGTGAGGTGCGCTTGGTCCAGGCCGGTGTCGGGTTCGTCGAGCAGCAGCACGTCGGGATCGTGGACAAAGGCGCGCGCCAGAGCCACCCGCTGTTGCATGCCGCGCGATAAGTTCGCGATCGGTTCATGGCGGCGCGGGTAGATGTCCACGAGTTTCAGCAGCGTCTCCACGCGAGCCTCTAGGTCTTGCACACCATAGAGTCTGCCAAAGAACTGCAAATTCTCTCGCGCCGAGAGTTCCTCGTACAGGTAGCTCCCGTGCGCGATTACCCCAATTCGCCGCCGCACTTCGTTTGGCTCGCTAACGCTGTCAAAGCCCATGACGCGCAGCCTTCCGGCCTCCGGACGCGCGAGCGTTGCCAACACGGCGATGAGCGTCGTCTTGCCGGCGCCGTTGGGTCCGAGCACCGCCAAGCGCTCGTTGCGGTCCAGAGAGAGGGTTACGCTATCCAAGGCGGTCTGGACGCCGTAACGTTTGGTGAGCCCCTGCACTGCAACGACAGGATCCATACCGCTCGTCTCAGAATCACCCATTGTCAGAATCTTCTTCCGGCGCTCGATGAAGCTCGATCAAGCGCTGCTTCTTGTCCTCACGTAAGCGCCGGTAGTCGTCTTCAGCCAAACTCCCCGCCGCGAAGTCATCATCGAGTTGGGCGATTTCGAGGAGCAAGTCTTCTTTAGCATCCGGTGCTTCGGGAGCGAGCGCAGGCATAGCCGCAGTCTTCCGGCGCAGACCGCCGCGCATACGGTAAGCGGCATAGAGTAGGGGCAAAACCAGCACCACGCCAAGCAGCACAAAGAGACTTGCCTGGGCGCCACGAATGCGCTCAAGTAGACGCCCCAGGCGCACCTGCAAGGAGGGTGCGGGCAAGCCTTCGACCCTTACCCGCACTTCCGCCCGTGCCGCCAGCGAGTCCGTGGACCCCACTACGTAGCTGCGGTCCCCAATGGGAGTGGCTTGAACGGTGAGTTGATCAGACACCATGCG
>VXOZ01000418.1 GCA_009839775.1 Chloroflexota bacterium
GCACCGTATCGCCCACGGTGAGGTCTTCCGGTTCCGGCGCCTGCCGTGTCGCCCGCGCCCGCGACCGCATTTCCCGCTGTCGTTCGCGGGCTTGCGTAGCGGTGTGCTCCAGCAGCTTGCGATTGCTGTCTACTGGCGCGGCAAAGGCTTTCGCCTGGCGCGCCAACGCCTCGATCTGCTGCAGCAGGTCGCCCGCTTCTTCAGTCGCCTGATTCCACGCCGCAATTCTCTGTTCCGTTATCGCTTCCTCCATCTCCCGCACCCGCGCCGCCAGTTCGTCGCGCTGGGCTTCCAAATCCGTGCGGTCGTTGGCCAAGTCTTCGCGCTCGGCCTTCAGTTGCTCCGTCTCCTCCCGCAGGGAGACCATCAGCGCGTCCACCGCCTGCTCGGTCGGACTGAACCGCGCCTCTGCCTCCGCCGCGATAGCGGGGTTGAGACCGAGCCGGCCGGCGATTTGCAGCGCGTGGCTCGTGCCCGGCATGCCGATGGAGAGCACGTACGTCGGCGCGAGCCGTTCCACGTCAAACTCCACGCTGGCGTTCTGCATGGATTCCTCCACGTGGGCCAGCGCCTTCACCGCCGAGAAGTGGCTGGTCGCCACCGTGGGAACGCGCTTATCACACAGATACAAAAGAATTGCCTGCGCCAGCGCCGACCCTTCCTGGGGATCGGTGCCCGCGCCGAGCTCGTCGAAGAGCACCAGCGAACGCTCGTCGGCTTCATCGAGAATGGGGATGATCTTTGAGAGGTGCGATGAGAACGTGGAGAGGCTCTGCTCGATGCTCTGTTCGTCGCCGATGTCGGCGTGCACCTGTCGAAACACCGCCAAGCGCGAGCCAAGTGCTACCGGCAGGTGCAACCCGCACTGCCCCATGAGCGTGAGCAAGCCGACGGTCTTGAGCGCAACGGTCTTGCCGCCGGTGTTCGGACCCGTAATCACGAGCACATAGAAGGGCTGCTGGCGCTCCCGGTGGGGGTCTTGTCCAAGATAGACATCTATGGGGACCACCTCGCCCGTGAGTAACGGATGTTTGGCCTGACGGAAGGAGAAGCGGTAACCGGCAACGACGGCCGGCTGCTCGGCTTTGATCAAGTCCGCGTAGCGCGCCTTTGCCAGAACGATGTCGATAGCGGCGAGCGTGCCCACGTTGTCGGTGAGTTCCTGTTGGTAGACGCCCACCTCCGTAGACAGCGCGCGCAGAATGCGATCTACTTCCCGTTGCTCCTCGCGCTGTGCGCTGCGCCAGCGGTTGTTGACCTCCACCACGTCCAGCGGCTCCACGAAAACCGTCGCGCCACTGGCCGACTCGTCATGCACGATCCCGCGGACGCGGCTGCGAAACTCCGCCTTCACCGGCAGGACATAGCGGTCCGAGCGCAGCGTGACAATGGGGTCTTGTAAGTAGGTAAGGTACTCCGGCGCGCGCACCAGGGCCTGCATACGGTCAAGCAGTTGGTTGTGGATGGCGCGCACGTCGAGGCGCAGCGAACGCAGCAGCGGACTGGCGCTATCCAACACGTCGGCATCCGGGCCGATGGCCTGCTCGATGGCGCCTTGCAAGGGATCGCAGCGCATAATGTCCCGCGCCAAACGGCTGAGCAGCGGAAACGCCTCGGCGCGCCGCACGAGCATCTCCCGCACCATGCGCCCGCTGCGCACCGTGTCGGAGACCTCCAGCAGCGCCGCCGGGTCCAGCACGCCGCCACGCGCGGCATAGTCCACCAGCCCGCGCACGTCATGCGCCGGGCCGATGGTGAAGTTCGGGTGCAGACGCAGCAGTTCCCGCGCCTCGGCAGTCTCCACCAGCAGCGCCTCCACCGCTTCCGGCTCCGTGGCCGGCATGAGCTCTTCCGCCAACGCCTTGCTGGCGGAGAAGTGCGCATGCTCCACGAGCAGCGCGCGGATCTTGGGAAATTCGAGCAGTTCGAGAGTTTTAGGATTCATGGGTTTTCGTTGAGCCTCTTGTTCGTCATTTCGGTAAGTGTTACGTATTCGTTGACAGAGTCTCCTGTCTACTAGAAGGCGCTGACAGTTTGTGTCATTCCGAGTGCAGCGAGGAATCTAGGGCCATGCTGCACACAGTCTAGCGGCCTCACCACACGAGATTCCTCACTCCGCTGCGCTCCGTTCGGAATGACATGTGCTATGGATATATACAAACGAGACCTACCGCTCTTTCTCCCAAATCTGTCAACGAATTGCCTGACATCTGCAATTCCCGTGCAAAGTCTGCCCCATACGTGATGCGGGCGGAAATCTATCTTCTCTTCATTATCGCAGGATTCTGCTTGCGCGGGAGTAGCGCGTTCCCTTAACGCGTGCGATGTTATCCTGCCCATTGCCGTACCCGCCGGGGTTTCCCGTTCTTCCTTGCACCAACGGTTGCCGGGCAGCCATGCCACAAACACCACCGGGGCGAGCGGCGCATGGCAAGCGCAAGCTGCGGGCACTACCAACTCATTCCCGAACTAAACCTAAACCGACCCGAACGCTTCTCTCAAGTGAGCATGGCGGCGATCCGCTCGGCGGCCATGAGCGTCGGCAGGTTGGTGTTGGCGCGCGGGACGGTGGGCATGATGGAGGCGTCGACCACGTGGAGACCTTCTAGGCCGTGGACTCTGCCCATTGGGTCGACCACAGCGTCGGGGTCGGAGGCCGGGCCCATTTTACAGGCGCCGGCGGGATGGAAGTAATGCAGGCTGTTGCGGCGCAGGTCTTCAGCCGTAAGCATGCCTGCGGTCTCATCGAGCTCTTGCCCGATCAGCTCGGCGAACGGTTGCTGTCGGGCGACCTCTCTGGTCAGCGCGATGCCGTCCAGGAGCACCGCCAGATCGTGGTCGCCGGGATCGGTGAAGTAGCCGGTATCGATCACCGGATTGCGCTGCGGGTTGCCGTCACGCAGCGTCAGCCGGCCGCGGGACTGCGGCGCCATGAGCGCCACGTACAGCTTGCACTCCCAGCGCCCGTCCGCGTCCGGCGCCGGTGCGGTAAGGGGCGCAATGTGCAAGTCAAATGCCGCGTCACAGTGCTTGCTGCGCGCCTTGGCGAGGCTCTGCTCCGTGAAGACGGTCTTGCCGGTGGCGATGAAGTCGTCCATCAAGGAAGTGAAGAGCTCTGTGCCGTGGTGCGTCATGGTGACGCCCGGATGGTCGTGGAGATTGCGCCCCACGCCGGGCAGATCGAGCCACACGGGGATGCCTAGTGAGGCGAGTTCGTCCGCCGGGCCGATGCCGGAGCGCAGCAGGACAATGGGAGAGCCGTACGCGCCCGCGCACAAGAAGATCCGCCCCGCCGCGACGGTTGCCTCTTGTCCGTCACGAATAAAACTGACCGAAACCGCCTGCGAGCCGCGCAGGTTTATTTTTTCTACAAGGGCGTCGCCCACTATGGTGAAATTGCTCTGCGCCCGCACCGGGTCGAGATAGGCGAGCGCCGTGCTCCAGCGGATGCCCTCGTGATTGTTCACCGGCGCCAGCGCCGCGCCGACGTCCTCGTCCAGATCGTTCAGATTCGCCGTGCGGGGAATGCCGGTGGCAAGCATCGCATCCAGGCACGCGCCGTGGAAGGGTGTTACCTCATCTGGCGCGTACTCCCGCGCGCGCAGCCTTGCCATTGCCCGCTCGAAGTAGGGGATAACCTCCGCCGTCGACCAGCCATCGTTGCCGGCGCTGGCCCAGCCGTCGTAGTCGGCGCGGCTGCCCCAAATGGCAATGCAGCCGTTATGCGCCGAACAGCCGCCAATGACCTTGGCGCGCTGGAGCTCGTGGTTGGGTTGGCCGTTGGCCGCAGCGCTGGTAAAAGTCCAGTCGTGGGTGCTGGCAAGCACGCGGCCGTCCAGCAAATCGCCCGGCCAGCGGCCTTCGCGTAGGTGACCGTAATCGGGGCCGGCCTCCAGGAGCAGCACCGACCGGTCGTCGCGCTCGGCAAGCAGGCCCGCCACGGCCGCTCCGGCTGTGCCGCCGCCGATGACGACCGTGTCCGCGTAACGAGGTATGTGTGACGTGCGCATCCGTTTCCCAGGTTTGAAGCTAGATCGCTTAGTTCAACAGGGGGATTCTAGCATACGAGAAGGGTAAATCGAGACCGCAGACATCCAAGGACTTTCCCCAAAGCCAAAGCGCATCGCCAACGGCATGCCGCTTCACTGTGACCGCGCAACTTTGGGTATACTATCGCCAAGAGAATGTGCACGCATGAGGAGGTGGCTATGGGTCAGCGGCAAAACGAAGGGGGCGTTGCGACAGAGCCGGATTCGGGTTCGCCCCCATCCTATGCGACAGCCGAGCTATTTGCAGAGTCGTCCCGCTATATGCCGGGCGGCACGTCGCGGCTCCACTACTACTATCAGCCGTATCCTATCTATGCGCAAAGTGGAAACGGCTGCTATCTGACCGACGTTGAGGGCGTGGAACGCGTCGACTACCTCAACAA
>VXOZ01000205.1 GCA_009839775.1 Chloroflexota bacterium
GTCTGTGTCCGAGAGCACTACGTCGAAAGGAGCAGCATAGACGTGCCCGGCGCCGCTAAGCTTAACCGACTGGAAAATCAACAAGGAAAGACTCATCAAGACTCTTTGATGAACCTCTTTGGGCGCTGGAACCACAACTAAGTCTCCATCCAACAACTCATAGCGCTTGTCTTCCGGTGCGTTGCGGTAGTCCTGATATGTGAACTTGAAGGTGGACGCAGAGCTTGCCATGATTGCTCTCCTTATCTTCCGGCCCCGACAGCCTCATCATAGGCGCTTGCGCAGTCAGGCAGCAACCCAGGTTGAGCGGTGTTACTCGACCGCTTCTCGTTCCGTCCAGAGTTCGTCCACCACCTGCTCGACTACCTCGTAGCTGAAGCCCCGGCGGGCGAGAAATGTACCCAGTTTCCTGCGGAACTCATCATAATCTGCGGTGACGATTGTAGCGGCGCGCTTGCGGGCGGCAGCGCTGGCCAGCGCTGCCTCATCGCAGCCGTACCGCGCCAGCACGTCCTCGATGATGGCATCGGCGATGCCCTTCTGCCGTAGTTCCCATGCCAGCGCCCGCTGGCCCTTAGGTCGGTGCGTCTCTCGGCTTTCCACCCAGAAGCGGGCAAACGCCGCATCGTCCAGATAGCCGAGTTCCCGCAGCCGGTGTATAGCATGGTCGCGTGCCGCCTCATCGAAGGACTTCCTGCGCAGGTGAGCGTCCACTTCCTTGCCGCTGCGCGGGCGAAAGGAAATGAAATTGAGACCGGCTTCGAGGGCTCGGCGGTTATTATCATCACGTTGCCAGACATGGATATCAGTGGCGTCGACAGCGTCGCCTACGTTGAGCCCGCGTGATGCTACCGTATCCGCCCGCAGACGCAGGCTCTCGCCATTGCTAAGCTCCACCGTGAAGGAGGTTCCCTTGGCGCCACGCGGACGGAGCGCAGTGATAGTAACGGCGTCTGTTGCCTGATCGCGTACAGGGAATCCTTCATCTTTTGCAGCAAGCCTTGGAGCGAGATCATCTCCTGGCGGCACAGCACGCCTCCCTAAGCATTTAGTTGGTGTGTCAGTCTACGAATCTCGCCGGCCCAATGAGATGCGGCGCTCATTGCCGGCCAGCAGCCGGGCGATATTGTCGCGGTGTTGTACCACGATGAGCACGCCGCCAACGATTGCGTAGACCAGGTAAGCGGTGGGAATGTGCGTCCAGAACATTGCGATGGCGATGAGAACCGGAGCGGCGGCAACCGTTGTGAGAGAGGCGAGGGAGACATACCGGCTGATGAACATGACCGGCAAGAAAATCGCCCAAAGTACGGCCAAGAGAGGCGGCACCATGAAGGCGAGGCCCGCCGCTCCCGGTACGATCCCTCTGCCACCGCGAAAACCGATGAAGATGGGCCAATTGTGCCCGATAATGGCCACGAAGGCGGTGATGGCTTCACCCTCGGGTTTGTCAGGAAAGAGCAGTCGAATAGCGACGAGCGGCAGAATCACTTTCAGCGTATCGCCAACGAACGACGCAATGCCTGCGGCTACGCCGAACGTGCGCCACACGTTGGTAGAACCCGTGCGTCCGCTGCCGTGCTCGCGGATGTCCGTATGGTGAAAGAGGCGTGCCACCAGCCACCCGCTGGGGATTGACCCGGCGACATACCCGATAGCTACAAAAAGAGTAAACAAGAAGAGATCAGTCATGATGATCGTGGAAGAGCAGTCGCAAGGGGGTCCCAGCGAAACCGAACTGCCGCCTGATGCTATTCTCCAAGAAACGACGGTGGGAAAAGTGCACGAGCGCGGGATCGTTTACGGAGAAAATGAAGGTGGGCGGGTGCGTACTCGCTTGGGTGGCGTAATAGATGCTGAGTCGGCGTCTCCTCGTTGACAAGGTGCGGTTAGCCAACCATCCACGCAGCGTGCGGTTAAGCGTTCCGGTAGAAATCCGTCTACCTCTTTCAGCGTAGACCTGCAGCGCAGCCGGCAGCACATGGCCGAGATGAAAGCCCGTCTTGGCAGATATGACTACCGACGGCGCGTGCGGCATCCAGCGCAACCGGCTCTGCACTAGTTGTTTCACTTCTCCGGCGTCTGCGTTGACCAAGTCCCACTTGTTGATGAGTACCACCAGCCCTTTGTACGCCTCATTGACATAACCGGCAATGTGCACGTCCTGTGCGGTCAGTCCTTCGGCGGCATCGACCACGAGGAGAGCGACGTTGCAGCGCTCGAGGGCGCGGAGCGTGCGGAGAACGCTGTGGGATTCGACGCCGTGCTGCACCTTGCCGCGCCGCCGGATGCCGGCAGTGTCAATCAACAGAGCTGTTTCTTCCTCAAAGGTCACTACGGTGTCAATAGCATCGCGCGTGGTGCCGGGGATGTCGCTGACGATGGTACGCTCGTGTCCGAGCAATGCGTTGAGCAATGCCGACTTCCCCACGTTCGGCCGACCGACAATCGCAAACTGAGCAAGCGTCGATTCAGATTCTTCAGCCGGATCATTAGGAAGATGCGCGCAAATGGTGTCGAGAAGGTCTCCCGTGCCGAGGCCGTGCAACGCCGAGAGCGAGATCACGTCTCCGCTACCCAGGGAGTAGAATTCGTACGAATGCATGTGCGTCTCTTGGTTGTCCGCTTTGTTCGCGGCAATGACAATCGGCTTATTCGTACTGCGGAGAAGTTTGGCGATTTCTTCATCCTGCGGCGTGATGCCGGCCGGTGAGTCCACGACGAAGACGATGACGTTCGCCTCTGCGATGGCCGCTTGTACCTGTCCATACACCGAGTCGGCGAGGATATCGACTTCCTCAGCTATGCCGCCGGTATCGGTGACGGTGAAAGCGCGGTCACGCCACTGCACCACGCCGTAGACGCGGTCTCGCGTGGTGCCGGGCACGTCCTCAACGACCGCTTGGCGTTGCCCGAGCAGACGATTGAAGAGGCTGGACTTGCCGACGTTTGGCCGCCCCACGAGCGCGACGATGCCGTGCGGCGTGATGATGGGGATTGGAGGCGGCGTCTCCACGTTTGGTTGATCGGATGTCGTGCTCATCAGAAGTATCCGTCTTCATGTGACCGGGGAATTGCTAAAGACAATGCGAGGAACCCCAAATGAAACTGTGTTTGGCGCCAAGTGCCCGCTTCCGAACGCTTCTGTTTGGTTAAGGTTAGGCTATTGTACACGAGTCGGGCAGTAGCTCTGTAGCCAGAGTACTTTGTGCAACGGCTAGGGTGCACAGAAGTCTTTGCATTGGGTGCCGCGAAATCAGGCGCGTATGCGCTACTGCGGTGTTTGCAAGCGCAATGCAGGCTGCTACAGCCGGCGCGACACTGGACGATGCTTGGCTAGAGTTCGAGGAGCGGACTGCGCACCGGATCCCTGCTAGGAAGCCACCGCGTCAAGCTCTTTGAGCCAGTCGACAACTTCCTTTACGGACCAGTCCGGCGTCGAGGCGCCTGCGGTGATCCCAACACTGTCCGTACGCGCGAACCAAGCTGGATCAAGTTCCGCCGCAGTCTCGATGTGGTAGGTGGGCGTGCCGGCCTCGTGAGCAATCTCCGCAAGGTGAGTCGTATTAGCGCTATTGCGACCGCCAACGACAATCATCACGTCTACCTGTGGAATGATGTCGCGCGCGGCGGCTTGCTGTTTTGTGGTCGCGAAGCAGAGCGTGTTGACCACGTGCACTTCGAGGGCGTCCTCCAGCGCCAAGTCCATGAGTCGGCGGGCGACTGCCTGGAAGCGTTCTACCGTTTGCGTGGTCTGGGAAACGAGGCAGATCTTGCGGCGCAAGCGTACGGAGTCCAGCGCCTCGGCATTTGCCACGGCTACACCGCGTCCTGCGGACCAGCCGAGGATGCCACGCACTTCCTTGTGCGTAGGGTCGCCAAAGATGAGGATTTGATAACCGCGCTCGGCATGCTCTTGCACGATGCGGTGAACCTTGGAAACGATGGGACAGGTAGCATCCAAGAGATCGAGGTTGTGTTCCGCAATCTGTTCTGTGACCGCTTTACCGGTGCCGTGGGCGGTAATGGTGGCAATTCCATCCTGTGGAATAGCCTCCATGTCCGCAACGACATTGATGCCGTCATCCTGGAGTTTCTCTATCACTGAAGGATTATGGACTAGCTGCCCCAGCGTGTGTATCTCGCCCTTCTCTTTCGCTACGGCTTGGGTCATCTCGATGGCACGCTTAACGCCGTAGCAAAACCCCATCTCTTTCGCCAGGATGATGTTCATGCTCTGCCTCTTGCCATGCGCCTTTGTGTTCATTGTACCGAAGGAAAGCTGGCTGGAACAACCAGTTGGTGCACACACGCCGGAGGGCGCTATGCTCAACGCGCTGCTTCCTCAGAAGACCTTTGCATAACGAGATCCCGAGGGCAAGGTTGTACACCCTCTCCTCGGGGAGA
>VXOZ01000161.1 GCA_009839775.1 Chloroflexota bacterium
CCCCCCCCCCCCCCCCCCCTTTTTTTTTAATGATACGGCGACCACCGAGATCAACCCGCGTAAGATCGTCGGCAGCGTCAGATGTGTATACGACACCGCGCCGGCCAGCCCCCCCACCGCGGCCGCGGGACTCTCCGGCACTACTTCCTGCACGAAGATGCGGTCGGTATACTCCGGCACTCCCCACATGAAGGCGATGGCGAAAAGCAGCGGCGCGACGAGGATGTTCATAGCCACACCGGCCAAGATCACCACCGCGCGCTCCACCGGCCGTTTGCTCATGAAACTGCCGGGCTCCGCGCCGCCGAACTCGCCAAACATGCGGACAAAGCCGCCCAGGGGCAGCAGATTGAGCGAGTAGAGAGTATCGCCAACGCGCCGCGAAACGAGGCGCGGCGGCCAACCGATGCCAAACTCCACCACACGGATGCCAACACGCCGCGCCGCCACGAAGTGCCCGACTTCATGGACAAGAATGAGCAGCGAGAGGACGAACAAGAAAGCAAGGATCGTGATTAGCATCACGCTATCCGTTTCGGAACAAGCACTACGTTGCTTTGACTCTGTTTCACGAAGCTCATCGTTTCCAAAGGAATCTCATGGTTGCCACGCACGATTCGTCATTAATATGCGAATAGCAAGCCGGGCTCCGTCATTCCCGCGCAAGCTCGACCCGTGCCGGGGCGCGGAATCCATCTTCTTCTCCCCTCTGGACTCCGGCCCCGTATCAAGTACGGGGCCGGCTTTTCGCCGGAGTGACGGAGAAGTCTATCGCGCTGTCCATTAGCCGTTGCCGTGTCTCTGCGGCAACGGCAAGCACGTGGTCCAGGGACTCCACCGGCGTACTGGTGTGGGCTTCCAAAGCGCGTTCCACAAGACGCGGAATGTCAAGAAAGCTAATTGAGCCTTCCAAAAAAAGCTCCACGGCAACCTCATCGGCCGCGCAGAGCACCGTCGGCGCGGTGCCGCCCGTTTCCGCCGCCTGGCGGGCCAAAGCCAGGCAGGGAAAACGCGCAGCATCAGGCTCGGAGAACTCCAGCACCGGCGCTCGCGCAAAGTCGAGACCGCCCCAGTGCGTCGGCAGCCGTTCCGGATAGCTCAACGCGTGCTGGATGGGCAAGCGCATGTCGGGGTGGCTCAATTGCGCCTTTACCGCGCCGTCCACAAACTCGACCAGTGCGTGCACAATGCTCTGCGGATGAATCACAACGTCGATCTTGGCAAGCGGCAGCCCAAACAGCCATTGCGCCTCGATGATCTCCAGACCTTTGTTGAGCAGCGTGGCCGAATCTACCGTGATCTTGGCGCCCATGGACCACGTGGGGTGCCGCAGCGCCTGTGCCGGTGTGACTTCCGCGAGTTCCCGGTCTGACGCCGTACGGAAAGGACCGCCGGATGCCGCCAGGATGAGACGCCGGATCGCGGCAGCATTCTCGCCGTGCAAGCACTGCCAGACGGCGCTGTGTTCGCTATCGGTCGGCAAGACGGCGGCTCCGCTCGCGGCGGCCGCCTCCATAACCAGGTCCCCGGCCATGACGAGAGTCTCTTTATTCGCCAGCGCCACGTCCTGTCCGCGCTCCAGCGCGGCCATGGTTGCGCGCGCGGCCACCATGCCCGGCGTTCCCACGACGGTTACGTCGGCTTCTACCTCCCAAATAAGTTGCGTGATGCCGTCGTCTCCCGAGAAAATCCGCGTGCCCTCTCCCACCTGGCGCGCCACGCTGCCGTCTACGCAGTACGCCGCCTCCGGCTTGAATTCGGCAATCTGCGCCGCCAGCGCGCGTACGGCGCTCCCGGAGGCCAAGCCTACGACCTGAAACGTCTCCGGGTTCGCCCTGATCACATCGAGAGTCTGTTTGCCGATGGACCCGGTAGAGCCCAGCACGACAACACGCTTCTTCACCAACGGTCATTCCTCAGCACAGTGCGCGACAACCAGTCCTTTCCCATTATACGGCAGCCCGCCCCGCTGAACGCTCGTTTGTAAACGTCTGGTATTGCGTTGACAGTTAATGTCATTCCGAGCGCAGCGTCGAACAGTGTTCGCGGAATCTAGGGCCCAAGCCATACGTAGTCCAATAGCCTCACCGCACGAGATTCCTCACTCCGCTGCGCTCCGTTCGGAATGACATGTGTAATGGTATAAACGACGCTAGCTCCCCTCCCCCGCTCTTTCTACCAAATCTGGAGGCATCCGCTGCGCGACAATCGTAATGACCGCACTCTTGAACAATCAGAAGAAGCTCAAAGGGAAAAACTCGCGCAGGACGGCCCAGATGCTGCTGTAGATGGCGCCCACCCAGAAGAGGCCGTTGAGCGTGGTGCCGACAACCACCAGCGTGTAGGCGCGCTTGCCGGTGATCCCCATAAGCCAGATAAGCGGCACGCCGGCCATCGTGGGACCTGAGAGGGTGTAGACCAAGAGGATGACGAGGTTCCGCCGCCGCTCCGTCGCCTCCACAAACCGGCGGATCTTCTCCAAGCGATCGGTCTTGGCGCGGATCCAATCGGACAGATCGAGCTCGAGCAGGAGCAGGTAGAGGAGCGCGCCGTTGAGGATGATCATCACCAGGATGGTGGCGGTGGTGGCGACAAAGGCGTTGAAGCGCAGGATGAGATAGTTGGAGAATAGCGTGACGATGATGTCGATGGAAGGCCAAAGCACAAGCGTGACCAACCGCCGCAGATACTTCCTGACGGTGAGAGGATCGACCTTACGCGGCGAGACGCGGTTGACGAACGTCGTCACGCGAGTCTCGATTTTCCGGTTTTCCGGCTGGTGTTCAGGCGGCGTTGCGGCCATGGGATTCTCGCCGTTCAATGCAAAGCATGTCGTAGCGCCGGGCCGCGTAAGCAGCGGTTTGCCGCTATCCGGCCGCGTCAGCGGCCAATGACGGTATCCATGCCCACGAGCGGCACGTTAGTTATCAGCGAGGCCTCGAGGCTGAGCGCGCGCAGGTCTTCCGCTTCCAGGTCATGCACGTTGGCTTTGCCGCACGCCCGCGCGAGCAGTTGGATTTCTTGGGTCAAGGTGCTGATGAAGTTCGCGAGACGCTGCGCCGCGTCGTCGAATCCCGGCAGATCGGCTACCGTTTCCGCCGCGCTGGCAATGGTCATGCCGTCTGGTCTATCGCTTCCACCGGATTCTTCCCGCCCGCCGTCCCGCTTGTCCTGTTCGGTCTCGTGCTGCGCCCACGGTTCAAGGGACACAAGCGCAGCCGTGCCGATGGAGACAGCGTTCGCCCCGAGAGCGAGCGCCTTCGCTATGTCAGCGCCACTGCGAATGCCGCCACAGAGTATCAAACTAACGTCATCCTCCAGCCCCAGGTCTTCCAGGGCGCGCCGGGCCTGGCAGATTGCCCCGATGCCGGGCACGCCGGTATGTTCGTTCAGGATCGCCGGGCCGGTAGACGCGCCGGCTTCCATCCCTTCCACAGTCACGATATCCGCGCCCGCTTTGGCCGCCAGTTGCACGTCGTCATAGACGTGCGCGGCACTGATCTTGACGATGATCGGCGCCTGCCAGTCGGTAGCCTCCCGCAACTCCTCAACCTTCTTGGGCAGGTCTTCCGGCCCTACCCAGTCCGGGTGCCGCGTAGGTGAATGTGACAGGCGTGAATACGCCGTCTCTTGCGTCGACCGCTCGGAAGGCGTAGCGCCGTCGTCGCGCTGAGGCATGCCGATGCTTGGGCTCACGCCGCGTACGCTCACGAGCTCGATGACGTCGGCTTGGATGAGGTGCCGGGGGTTGAAGCCTATACGGCTAGGCAAGACTTCGTAGGAGAGCAGCTTGGCATATTCGCGTTCCTCTGCCAGCATGCCGCCGTGGCCGGTGGTGTAGAGGATCCCGGCGCGCGCCGACCCATACGCCAACGCTCCCCGAACTGCGGGGGGCAGCATTCTGGCGCCCATGCCGGCGATGGTGATAGGCGTATGCAACACCACCGGCTGCGTCGCAAAGCGTGTGCCCAAGGTAGTGGTAGTCGTGCATTGCTCGTAAAAGGATTCCAACGGCACGCGGCTAAGCGAGCAGGGAATTAGCGTGAGGTCGTCAAAAGTCGGCCTCTGCCGGATACTGCTCGTGACTCCCACGCGGAGGTGCCCGGTTTCAGCTTTTTCCTGAATTTCGGCGTATTCACGCGGCGTATAGGGTGTATCACCGGTCTGCTCCATAGCTGCCATAGCCGCTTCTAGCCTCCGGTTCCTGAGGCTCTGCCCACACCACTTGCGACAAACTTGCGAAAGGGACGCGCGTGAGAGAGACCGGCGGTGGTCACAATACCTTCCACGTGGGCACGCTCATCGGCTGTCAATTCGGCTTCCATTGCGCCTTCACCCAACTGGCCCACCAAGCCGGCAACGAAGATGCGGCCGCCGGTCATGCCGTGACCGAGCCGCTC
>VXOZ01000348.1 GCA_009839775.1 Chloroflexota bacterium
CTCATGTGTAAAGTATGTCCTCGCACACCTGTAAAGCTTGTGTCAGGTCTATACACCCTCTCCCGTCGAGGGAGAGGGAACTTTCTCACTCTGGCAAGGGCTGCCAAAGTTCCCCTATGCGCGGCTGTGGCGTGAGCAAGCATCGGCTAACTGAATTTCATTTGCGCCAACCCCGACACCTTGCGCCACCGCTCAGCACAAGCCCGCAATTCCGGTAGCGCAGGCCCTTCGACAGATCCTGTGCTGAGCCTGCCGAAGTGCTCAGGACACGTTTGCAACCCCGTATCGTGTCGATACGCTGTATCGAGTACGGGGCAGGCTCTGCATTCTGCTCACTCCCTGTAAAGAATACATCTTCCACCCGTCATAGCTACCCAAGAGCTTACCCATAATGCTATGGTTGTACTATCTTGAAAGACAACCGCGCAGAACACGCATTCGCGCATTGTTGATTGCAGTCGGATTTACGCGATCAATCGCCTTTTGTGGTAGACGAGGAGTAGCAAGAAATGGCGGGTCTCACGCAAGCGCAACTCGATCAATTCGACGACCAAGGCTACGTAGTCGTAGAAAACGTCCTCGACCCGGCGGGAGACCTGGCGCCGGTGATGGCGGAATACGGCGACGTGTTGGACGGCATCGCCCGCGACCTCCATGCCGAGGGCGTAATATCCTCCACCTATGCCGACCTGCCGTTCGACCAGCGGCTGATTCAGATCTGCGACGAAAGCCGCCAGCTCTTCACCCAGCCGTTCGACATCTCACTCCCGCAGAGCGCCGAGCGCGCCGACGCGCCCATGCACACGGGCCCGGCTGTCTTTAATCTGCTCATCAACCCCCGCCTGCTCGATTGCGTGGAGAGCATTATGGGGCCGGAAATCCTCAACAATCCGATACAGCACGTGCGCATGAAGTTACCGCCCCACGTGGTGCACACGGAAGGCCGGAACGGTCTTGCCCAACCGACGCCCTGGCACCAGGACAACGGCGTGGTGGTGGCAGAGGCGGACGAGACCGAGATGCTCACGGTGTGGCTGCCTTTGAACAACGCCACCATAGAGAATAGCTGCCTGCACGTGGTGCCGTATTCGCACCGGGACGGCCTCGCCGTGCACTGCCCGGGCACCGGCGGCCTGAGCATTCCGGCAAGACTGATGGACGAAGGGAAGGCCGTGCCACTGCCCATGCAGGCCGGCAGCGTGCTCTTCATGCACCGCCGGACCATGCACTGCTCGTACGACAACAAGACACAAGACGAGGTGCGCTGGAGTTTCGACCTGCGCTACCATCCCGTCGGACAACCAAGCGGCCGTCCGGTCTTCCCCGACTTCGTGGCCCGCAGCCGCGCCAATCCAGAGTCGGAACTCCGCGACCCAGCGGCATGGGCGCAGCTCTGGGCAGACACGCGCGTTCGGCTGGCCGCTTCGGCTAAGCAGAAGTTCAACCGCTGGTCCGCCGACCATCCCGCGTGCGCCTAGGAAGCCAGATTGACGTGCGGATGATCTTAACGAAGGCATCCGGACCCACCGGTTCTTGCAGTAGCGCGAGGGCTCGTCCCTAATGCTGTCGCATTAATCCCTTGCGCACGCCGTTCGCCCCCGTATCCGGTACGGGGCAGGCTCTGAGCTACGTCGAAGGGTGAGCGGCTGGAGGAACGGATCGTCGGTTTCGGGCAGGCTACTCTCCGTTTGTGCTTCGACAAGGGCTTTCGTAAAGCCCAGGCTTCGCGCAGCCCTCAGCACGAACGGAGAGAACTAAATCCATCCGCTTTTATGCGACATCATTAGGGCTTGTTCCCGCTCCCGAAAAGCCTCCTGGAGGCTTGCCGAGAATGCTCTGGATGTATTATCTTGGTACAAGACAAGAAAAGGGTGCGAAGAGTCTCGGATTTGACAGCTATCGCAATCGCATACGGTTCACCTTGGCAGTTTAGGAGCAGTAAGAAATGGCTGGCCTGACGCAAGCGCAACTCGAACAACTCAGTGAACAGGGGTATGTGGTCGTGGAAAACGTCCTCGATCCCGAGGAAGACCTGGCGCCGGTGATGGCGGAATACGGCGAGGTGCTGGACGGCATCGCCCACGATCTCTACGCAGAAGGTGTTCTGTCTTCAACGTACGCCGATCTGCCGTTCGACCAACGCCTGATTCAAGTCTGCGACGAGAGCGGCCAAATCTTCGCCCAACCGTTTGACATCTCGCTGCCCCAGAAATCCGAAGGGGCCGATGCACCCATGCACACCGGTCCGGCCGTCTTCAATCTGCTTACTAACCCGCGCTTGCTCGACTGCGCCGAGAGCGTGGTTGGGCCTGAAATCCTCTCCAATCCCGTGCAGCACGTCCGCATGAAGCTGCCGCGGCACGTCGTCCACGTGGAGAATCCGAGTAATCTTTCCGTGGCCGTGCCCTGGCACCAGGACAACGGCGTGGTGGTGGAAGAGGCCGACGAGACCGAGATGCTGACGGTGTGGCTGCCTCTGAACGATGCCACTATCGAGAATAGCTGCATGTACGCCGTGCCTTATTCCCACCGGGAAGAGGAACTCGCCGTACACTGCCCGGGCGTCGGCGGCGTCTGGATCCCGGAAAAGCTCATAGACATTGAGAACGCCATTCCCTTGCCCATGAAGGCCGGCAGCATCTTGCTCATGCACCGCAAGACCATGCACTGCTCCTACGACAATAAGACCAAGGACCAGGTGCGCTGGAGTTTCGACCTGCGCTACCAGCCTATCGGCCAGCCCACCGGCCGCCCGGTGTTCCCGGATTTCGTGGCACGCAGCCGTGCCAATCCTGCATCGGAACTGCGCGACGCCGGCACGTGGACCCAAATGTGGGAAGACGCCCGCCCGAAACTGGCTGCCTCCACCACCAAGAACTTCAACCGCTGGTCCGCTGACCATCCGGTGTGCGCCTAACGAGCCATCCTTGTCTAAAGAGCCAAACAAGGTGACAGGCCTGTAGCCGCTCGGTATAACGGCGCGGGCAGGTATTCTTCTCTTCTCGTAGCGCGGGGGCTTGTCCCCCGCTCGGTGAACTGCTCTCCATATACGAAGATGGATTCCCGCCCCGTAAAAGCGGACATTCTGCGTTACTACACAAGACACACGCGCTTCACCGATCCGGGTGAATATGCCAATCGCCTCGATGCTCTGCCGACCGACATTGAGGCCTTGCACGCCGCGCTAGGCGGCCTGCTGATACACATCTGGAAGATACAGAATAACCACCCTGATCTGCTGTCGGAACGGTCTGAAGAGATCAAAACCCGCCATATCCGCCGCTCGCTTGAGGCACTGCTCGCCCTCGATGACCGTCCACTCCACCTTGCTCGCGCTGAGTCGCGCCGCCTGATTGTCGATTGCCGCCACTTCGCCGCGCTGCTGTGCGCTGTCCTGCGCCAGAGAGGGATACCGGCGCGCAGTCGCTGGGGGTTTGCGACGTATCTTGAAACGACGCACTATCAGAATCACTGTCTCTGCGAATACTGGAGCGCAGAGGAGGGTCGCTGGGTGTTGGCAGACCCCGACCTAAAGCTGCACGATGTAGCGCCGGATCAGTTCATCACTGCGGGACGAGCCTGGCAGATGTGCCGCAAGGATCAGAACAACGGCGCTCTCTTCGGTTTTGGTCGTCATCCGCGCGGGCAGGGGTTAGCCAAAGTTCGTGGCATCTTGGTGAGCGACTTCGCGGCGCTCAATGGCTTTGAGATGCTCTCCGATGACTGGTGGGGAATGCACTTGAAAAACAACAAGGATGTGACGAAGGAGGACACCGCTCTGCTTGACCGCGCCGCCGCCTTGACAATGACGGATGATGCCTTCGCCGAGCGGCGGGAACTGTACGAGAGCAGCGAAGCCTTGCGCGTGCCTGCCATTATCGAAACACACGCCCCGGGCAGTAGCCGGCACGCTTTCGTTGATTGGCAAAAGGAAGCCTGAGCAATGCTGGTGCTGCTCGATCAGGAACCCTCAATCAAATAGCGCCTCTTCAAATAAGGTATGTAGAATAGAGTGGACTGCGAAAAGTCGCATAACCCCAAGATTTGAAAACTCGGATGTGCGTGTGCTTCGGGTGTACCGTGATCATCGTAATCATTCATTATTCCTCAATTCACTCGTATATGGAGCTCGGCTAAGATTCAAGCGAAGTTGATGGTCAATTGATGGCAAGCCATAGAGACGTATCCGAAAAGACCCCCTGTGAAAAACATGAGGACTTTGGATATCAGGCAGCTCTCGCTGTTGTTCAGAGACACGGCCTTCATGGCGACATTCGCGAGAGACTATCGCAAGGCAATCGTGAGTGGGAGTTTGCCAAGTCTGCCGAGAAATTCGGTTTGCAAAGAGCAGATACACGGTTCCGTTGCCTATCTTGCGTTGCGGAGG
>VXOZ01000224.1 GCA_009839775.1 Chloroflexota bacterium
ATAGTTACCTCGAAGGCAGTTTGGGCCAATATTGCGGTCCTAATTATAGAGCGCGTTATCGCTGACCTTTTCACACAACCCGGCGACGACGTGGATGTCGAATTCCTGCGCGAGCTGCTGCCAGCGAGCGACAGCCGGACTCTCGTCCGGGCGCTCGGCCAGCGCGCGCGCCTCCGCGCTGGAGAAAACAACGTAGCCGCTATTCGCCATCTCCGGCAGCACGATCAAGTCGGCGCCACTTTCCGCCGCCTCTTGAATGGCCCGCGCGCCTTTTTCCACGTTGGCGGGCAGATCACCGAGAATCGGGGCGTACTGGCAAACGGCAGTCCGAATCACATTGCCGCGCTCAGACGCGGACAATGTGTCTTCCTGAACGAGGGGTTTCTGGTCAATCTCTGTACGCATACCTCACCGTACCGTATGCATCGGCATGATTACGTGGACGTAGTCAGTGTCATCGGTGGGGCGAATGACCCCCGGACTGGTTGAACCTGTCAGCTCGATTCTAACGTCAGGTGAATTGATGGCATCGACGCAATCGAGCAAGTAGCGGGCATTGAAGGCAATCAGCGTTTCTTCGCCTTTCACCTGAGCCTCGAGGTCGGAGCGATTGTCGCCGAGCTCAGTAGCGGTGGCGGTGATGGTAAGATTGCCCTTTTCGTCGTCAGGCGTCACTTCCAGCTTGATCACATTGGCCCCATCGCGCGCAAAGTAAGAGGCCATGCGCGCAGATTGCATGAGGTCCAGCGTGGAAACCTGGATCTCCGTCTGGTGGTCGGCGGGGATCATCTGCGTGTAGTTTGGAAACGTGCCTTCGATGAGGCGCGAAACCAAGTGTATGTCACCCGTACTGAAAATGACCTGGTTGCGATTCTGCGTGAGACGAATCTCAACCGGATGCTCGCTGTCAGTCAAGATGCGCGAGAGTTCCGTCAAACTGCGCGCCGGCACGATGAACTCGGTCTTCTCGCTGACGCCGCTCTCCACTGCCAGCGTGCGTACCGCCATGCGGAAGCCGTCAGAAGCCACGAGCACAACCTTGTCAGACTCGATGATGACGGCAACGCCCTGGAGATACTGACGGGGATCGTCACTGGCTGCCGCCATGGCGACCTGCTCGATGCTCTCCCTGAGCAGAGCCGCATCCAGCACAAGCGTCGGATCGCCCTCGCCCAGCGGGATGGGAGGAAACTCCTCCGCCGCGATTCCCTTGACGTTGGCCTGGTACCGCCCACACGTCAGGTGAAGCGTCAGTTCTTCTTTGTCCAACTGCAGGTCCACCCGTTCATTCGGGAGAGAGCCGATAAACTCGCCGAGGAGACGCGCGAGGACGGTAACTTCACCCTCGCTCTCGACTTTGCAACCGATCCAGTGGACGATGCCAATCTCTTGATTCATTGCCGAGAGCTTCAAACGCCCTTGATCGGTAGCCAGCAGGACATTGCTGAGCACGGGCAAAGGACTGCGCGTGGCAACGGCCCGGCCGACTATGGCAAGGCCCTTGGCGAGATTTTCTTGTAGGCAGGAAACATTCACTTTGGGTGCTCCACAAACGCACTCCAGAAGACTCTCTGGAGATAATACATTGCCGCCAAACTTCTTTGGCGGCCTCTGAAACCCATAGTATACTGGAGCAGACCGCGTGTCAACGGCGCGTTGGCAGTACGATGCGGCCAGTGTGTGCTGACTTAAGGGCGGACCGGCGCGTTGGCCGGCGTGCGACGAGAGAAGGATGCAGTGTCACGATCACCGCTTCGGCGGACCACTCAGCGGCTGATTAACGATCCCTCATTTGCTTTTGGGCGCGTTTACGAGCCCTTCGACGTCGTCGAATCCAACATTGTGCTCTTGCAGGCAAAGCTCTCCACATTGCCCAAGACAGCGCTTACGATTTCCTACCTCGAATCAGAATATACGAACCTGCTTGACCGGTTGGAGAACTCCGGTGAGACGATAGTTACGGCGTACGCGCGACCCATCCTGCCCATGGACGTGTGGCTGACGTGCCAGTTGTCTCGCATCGAGAAGTTCCGCGAGGACGTGCGGTAGGCTAGAAAGCAAGCTCAGCGACTTCTTGCTTAACTGCATCTTGGCTAGGTCACGGGTAACAAGCCCAGGGCTGAGGCGGTCGAAATGAATGTGCAGTCAACGACGGATCATGAAGAACGCGTGGCGAGGCTCATCAACCTGCGCTCATGGGCAGTGGTAGGAGTCTCTCAAGATACCCGAAAGTACGGTCATCGTGTCTTCATAGCCTTGCTGGAATCCGGGTATCACGTGCTGGGGGTAAACCCAAAGGGAGGCTCCGTGGCGGGACACAGGGTGTATCCCTCACTAGCGGATCTCCCTGAAAGACCCGAGGTGGTAGTAACAGTTGTGCCCCCTCCCGTAACCGAGCAGATCGTAGCGACGTGTGGAGAACTTGGCATCATGAATGTGTGGATGCAACCGGGTTCCGAGTCTGAGACCGCGATCGGCGCGGCTCAAGAACACGGGATGACGGTAGTTGCGCACGATTGCGCCATGGTGCGGAGGAAGCAGTGGCGGGACGCGTCCTGACAATTGCCGGCTCCGACTCCGGCGCCGGCGCCGGCTTGCAGGCCGACCTAAAGACGTTCTGTGCGCTTGGCGTCTACGGGAGCACGGTGGTGACCGCGGTCACGGCCCAGAATACCCTTGGCGTGCAAGACTGGATGGCGTTGCCTGCGTCCTTGGTAACAGAGCAGATCCGCTCGGTGCGCGCAGACATTGGGGCAGTGGCAATCAAAACGGGGATGTTGGCCAACGCTGAGATCATCACTGTGGTTGCGAATTCGCTGAAGGCAGATCCTCCGCAGTCCCTCGTGGTTGATCCGGTTATGGCCGCGAAGAGCGGCGACCCGCTCGTTGACGATACGGCGGTCACGGCCTATCGAGAGACCCTCTTTCCGCTGGCTACCGTCGTTACGCCCAACCTGCCGGAGGTTGAACGGCTGCTCGGCAGTCAGGTGCGCGGTGAGAGCGAAATGCGCCGGGCGGCCCAAGCAATTGTTGGCTTTGGGTGCCGCGCGGCGCTGATAAAAGGCGGACACGCCGCCGGTTCCGCGCGGGACATCCTCTACGACGGTGCGGACTTCTATACGTTTGAAGAGGAACGAGTCATTACCCAAAACGACCACGGTACAGGCTGTACGCTGGCTTCTGCCATGGCCGCCTACCTCGCTCGGGGGTTGGCCCTGCCGGACGCAGTGAGCGAAGCGAAGAAATACTTAACCGGCGCTCTGCGGCATTCCTACCCCGTTGGCGCCGGCCACAGTCCCGTGAACCACTTTTGGCGCGGGACGCTTGCCCCTAGCGATAGCCACATCTAGATCCGCAACCGGCCCTCTGAGCTATTACCACTAGGCCGGGAGGAAAGCAAATCCCTCTTCCCCTGCCTTCCGTGTCATTGCCACCACGAGTTTCAGCGTGGCCGTGACGTCGTTCAGGTCGACGACCTCGATGGGGGAGTGCGAGTAGCGACGAGGAATGGTGACGGCAATTGCCGGAACGCCGCTGCGCGAATAGTGAATCGCGGTAGCGTTGGTACTGCCGCCTTCGAGAATGGCTTCTTGATGTGGGATGCCGATCTCCTCGGCGGTGCGGACAGCGAAAGCAAGCACGGCTTCGGGTGTGATCATGCCACCGTATGAACTGCCGCTGGCGGCTTGCAGCACGGGACCACGACCGAGAGCGATGGGCAACTCGCTATGGAACTTCACATCAGGCGTGTCACCACAAGGCACGGTGTCAATCGCAATGGCGAGGTGTGGAGCATAGTTGAATGCGGCCGGACCGGCGCCGTGGAGTCCTGTCTCTTCCTGCACCGTGAATTGAGCGACAAGCCGGACCGGCAGAGAACCCGCCACCAGTTCCTGAACTGCATTCAGTAGCACCGCACAGCCGGCGCGGTTGTCAATCGCCTTGCCGCAGAGGCGGTTTGGATTGGCCATCTCCTCGACTTCGCTGACGTAGGTCACCGGGTCGCCGACAGCGATGCCCGCTTGCCGCACCTCGCGGTCTGAGGTAAGGCCGAGGTCAACGTAGAGGTCCTTTACCGGCAGGACCGTGCGTTGCTCTTCGGGCGACTGCAAGTGCCCGGCCTTCACGCCAATGACGCCGCGCAGGCCGTTCACGGATACCTTGCGGCCCACGAGCAGGCTGTCGAGGATGCCGCCGACTTTGTAAAGGCGCAGAAAGCCTTCCGGCTCAATGCTCCGCACGAGGCAGCCGATCTCGTCGGCATGGGCGTCCAGCAGCACCAGGGGCGCATCAGGAGGCCCACCGCAATCGACGTGCAGGTTACCCATGTGATCTATGCGAACCGACCGCGCATGCGGGCGCTCGCGCTCAGTCAAGGCGGCG